>JBKPBB010000008.1:0-4830 GCA_046744245.1 Thermodesulfobacteriota bacterium | reverse complement strand
CCACTGGACCGAGCTCACGCAGGCGATGCCGGAGATCGCCATGCAGCTCCTCGGCCCCGAGGGGCTCCTCTACGACACGCCGGGGCCCGAGGACGGCACGCACGCCCCTGCCGAGCAGTGGGTGCAGCGCGGGTACTTGGGCGCGCGTGCGGCGAGCATCGCGTCGGGGACGTCGGAGATCATGCGGGGGATCATCGCGATGCAGGTGCTCAGGCTGCCGCGGGGGACGTGAGGGAGCGGGGGCGCCCTTCCTACCCAACCGTCCCGTCGAGAGCGTCCGTCCCTGACCGGGCATGGATGCCAGAGCCAGCTATGCGCGCGCGCTGCAGCCCGCGCGGCCACCCCGGCCCGTGCGCCGCATCCATGCAGGAGGGTCGTAGAGCGGCATCAGCCACCCGGCGGATGGACGCGGAACGCGCATTGACTCACCCGCCGTCTGGCCCGCATGCTCGCCCGTCACCGCGCCGGAGCGGCGCCCCACGGAGGGGAGGAGAGGTGTGATGGAGCTCCACATTCTGCTCGTCGGCGACGACGCGGATCATGCCGACGCCATGCGCCGGGCGCTGGTGCGCATGGAGGCGGGCGTGCGCGTGACGACCGCTGCGCGCCTGGAGCGCGCCCTCGAGGCGCTGCGCGACCCCGCCATCCGCTGCGTGGTGACCGACGTGCGCCTGCCCGATGCCGACGGCGTGCGCGTGCTGAAGGCGCTGCGCACCGCCCGACGCGAGCTCCCCGTGATCGTGGTCACGGCGAACGGCTCCGAGGAGCTGGCGGTGGCCGCCATGAAGCTCGGCGCGGCCGACTACGTGAGCCGCCACGCGCGCTACACCGAGGAGCTGCCCGTGCTCGTGCGCGAGGCGCTCGGCCGCTCGGTGCTCTCCGCCGTCCACGAGGCGTGCCTCGACGGCGGGGTGCCGGCGCTCGCCGGCCCGGACGCGGCGGCCTTCGTCGCCACCACCGCGAACATGCGCGCGGTCCTGGGGCTCGTCGAGCGCGCCGCGCTGAGCGCCGTGCCCGTCCTGCTCGAAGGCGAGACCGGCACGGGCAAGGAGCTCCTGGCGTGCGCCATCCACCGCCGCGGCCCGCGCCCGCAGGCGCCCTTCCTGGTGCAGAACTGCGCCGCCATCGCCGAGACGCTCCTCGAGAGCGAGCTCTTCGGCCACGTGCGCGGAGCCTTCACTGGCGCCGAGCGCGACCGCCGCGGGCTGTTCGAGGAGGCGGGCGGTGGCACCGTGTTCCTCGACGAGATCGGCGAGTCACCGCCGGCCGTGCAGGCGAAGCTGCTCCGCGTCCTCCAGCACGAGGAGGTGAAGGCGGTGGGCGCCGACCGCGTGCGCCGCGTGCGCGCGCGCATCATCGCGGCCACCAACCGCTCGCTCGAGGCCGAGGTGGCGGCGGGGCGCTTCCGCCTCGACCTCTACTACCGCCTCGCCGTGTTCCCCATCCGCGTCCCGCCGCTCAGGCACCGCATGGCCGACGTGCCGGCGCTCGCGGCGCACTTCCTCGCGCGCTGCGAGGAGCGCGAGCGCCGCGCGACGGGCGGCTTCGACGGCGACGCGCTGCGCGCGCTCCAGGCCTACGCCTGGCCGGGCAACGTGCGCGAGCTCGCCAACGAGGTGCACCGCCTGGTGCTGTCCGTCGGCCCGGGAGAGCGCATCCGCCACCACCACCTGGCCGCCCGCATCCGCGACGCCGACCCGGCCGTCCACGGCGAGCCGCTCGCCCGCATCCTCGCCCGGGTCGAGCTCGCGCTCATCCGCCAGCGCCTCCAGCAAGAGCCCACCAAGAGCGCCGCCGCGCGCAGCCTCGGCATCACGCGCGAAGCCCTCTACGCCAAGCTCCGCCGCCTGGGCACGGCGAGCGGGGGCGCGTGACCCGCGTGGGGCGCGTCCCGGCCCCGCTCGCCGGTCTCGCTACTCGAAGACGAGGACGCCGTGCAGCATGGGCGACGTGCCGCACAGCCGGGGGGCCGCGTGCGTGCGCTCCGCGACGGCCCGCGCGGCGTCCGCGAGCGCCGCGGGGGCGATCTTTCCCCGCATGGCGGTGCGACCCGAACCGCGACTCCCGCCTTGCTCGCCCTGGCAAGCGATATCCGTGCGCCCGTTCCCGGCACGCGTGGTCTCCACCACGTCCCGGCCGAGCACGTGATCGACGAGGCGCGCGAGCGGGCCGGCCGGGGTTGCGATGTGGCAGCGCGCGCCGCCGTGCACCAGGCCCACGATCTCGGCCCCTCCATCGACGAGCGGGGCACCCGAGTCGCCGGGCCGACCGTTGATGCTGGTGAAGAGGGCGTCCGGCAGGTCCGGCAGCGAGGGGCAATGGCCGATGCGGTCGAGGCGCGCGCTCTGGAAGCGCGGCTCCGCCGGGTTGCCCTCGAAGTAGAGGACCGTGCCGGGAATCTGCCGGCGCCGCACGATCGCGAGCGGCTCCACGTCCACCGGCTCCTCGAGGAAGAGGACGGCCTGGTCGCTGGCGTCGTTCACCGCGACCACCCACGCGGTGTGCTCGGAGCCGGTCGAGAGGCGCACGCGGAGGGTCCGCCCCTTCACGCAGTGCTTCGCGGTGACGATGATCTGCGGGTTCTCGGCGACCACGCCGGCGCAGCCCGTGGTCTCCACCACGACGCTCGCCGCCTGGAGCGCCCGGCGCACGGGGAGGTCGCTGCCCGCCCGCGCGGGCAGGACGAGCAGCACGACGAGGACGACCGTTCCTCCCCGGAGCGCCATGGGGGCCATCGTATGACGGCCGAGGCCACCCCGCTATTCGCCCCGGGGCGTCGCGAGCGGGACGACGTCGTGGAAGCGCGCGTAGTCGGTGCGCCGCGCGCCACCCGGCTCGCGGGTGAGTAGACGTCGTCGAAGAGGCTGCGGCGGTTCGGGGCGGTCGCCATGCGCGAACGCCCGAGCCGTGCGCCGGGCGCCGCCGGATGTCAAGACGTGCGCGCGAGCCCGACCCGCAGGGCGGCGAGCTCGCTCACGATCTGGTCGAGCCGGCGCGTGAGCTCGCCGTGGCGCACCGCCTCGGGCCCCGGCTTCTTGCCGATGAACGAGATCGTCCCGCCCGGCTCGAGGACCGCGCGGTCCACCTCGTCGAGCGACGCGAAGCCCTGCTTGTGCGCCGCCGACTCGAGCTCGGGGAGCGTGATCAGCTCGGCCTTCAGGCGCTCCAAGCGGATCTTCCCGTTCTCGACGAGGACGTCCGCCTCGCCCTCGACCAGGCGGTCCAGCCGCTCGTGGCTGTAGAGGAAGCGGACCACGAGCGCGTTCACCGCGAGCAGGGTCGCCGCGCCGAGCAGCCCGCCGGTGACCGAGTTGTCGTCACCGATGATGGCGTTCTGCACCGTGTTCGAGAGGGTGAGCAGCACGACCAGGTCGAAGGGATTGAGCTGCGCCAGCTCCCGCTTGCCCGAGAGGCGGAGGCCGACCACCAGGAAGGCGTAGACGACGACGGCCCGCAGTACCTTCTCGGCGACCGGCGCCCCGAGGTGAAACATGTCGCTCCACAGCTTCGCATCCATGTGCGCCTCCTCCCGGCGGCGGAGTGTAGTGCCCGCCCGGGCCGAGCGGCAATCGCGCCTCGCGCTCGGCCGCGCCGAGCTGCTAGGCTCGCGCCATGGACCGCACCGTGCTCATCACCGGCGCCAACTCCGGCATCGGGCTCGCCACCGCCATCGAGCTCGGGCGCCGCGGCTTCCGCTCGGTCGGGAGCGTGCGCTCCGCGGCGAAGGCGAAGGCGGTGGCCGCGGCCGCCGCGCAGGCCGGGGTCGAGGTCGAGACCGTGCTCCTCGACGTGACCGATGCGGCCGGCTCGGCGCGCGTGATCGACGGGCTCCGCCCGTGGGGTCTCGTCAACAACGCGGGCTATTCCGCCACCGGCGCGATCGAGGACGTGAGCGACGACGAGGCGCGGCTCCTGCTCGAAACCATGGTCGTCGCCCCGATGCGGCTCGCGCGCCTGGCGCTCCCGTACATGCGCGCCGCCGGCGGCGGGCGCATCGTCAACATCTCGTCGATCTACGGGCGGACGACGACGCCGCTCACCGGCTGGTACCAGGGCGCCAAGCACGCGCTCGAGGGCCTCTCCGACGCGCTCCGCATCGAGGTTGCGTCGGCCGGCGTGGCGGTCGTCCTGGTCGAGCCGGGCACCTTCAAGACCGGCATCTGGGACGAGGCCGAGCGGGACATGGCGCGCCGGACCGGCTCGCGCTACGCGGGGGCCTACCGTCGCTCGCTCGCCAGCATGCGCTTCACGCAGCCGCTCATGGGCGACCCGGCGCGCGTCGCGGCGGTGATCGGGCGGGCGCTCACCGCCTGGTACCCCCGTGCGCGCTACCTGGTCGGCACCGACGCGCAGCTGATCGCGCTCACGGACATGGTGCTGCCGACGGCGGTGCGGGACCGGCTCACGCGCCTCGTGCTCGGCCTGTAGGCCCCACCCTTGCGTTCGCCCGCGCCATCCGTAAAGGGTACCGTCGTGCCCACCACCGACCACATCGTGCCGCCGTCGCCGGCGCTCCTCGCCCTCGAGGGACGCGCCTGGCTCGAGTTCGCGGCCCTCGTGCCCGCGCTCCCGCTGCTCGCGCGCGCGCCGCGCGGCGACGGCCACCCGGTGCTCGTGCTCCCGGGCTGGCTCGCGAGCGACCGCTCGACCTGGGCGCTGCGCCGCTTCCTCCACGACCGCGGCTACCACGTCCACGGCTGGCGGCTCGGCCGGAACACCGGCCCCACCGACGACGTCGTCGCCGGCCTCGTCGCCCGCCTGCGCGCGCTCCACGCGCGCCACGGCCGTCGCGTGAGCCTCATCGGCTGGAGCCTCGGCGGCATCTACGCC
>JBKPBB010000137.1:0-5503 GCA_046744245.1 Thermodesulfobacteriota bacterium | reverse complement strand
CACCGCCGAGAGCGGCTTCAACTGCGACAGCTGCGCCATCGTGACGGCGATCGAGCGGCAGTCGCTCGACATCTCGCAGGGCGTCACCGAGGGCGAGGGGCTCTTCAAGGAGCAGGGCGCGGGCGACCAGGGCATGATGTTCGGCTACGCCTGCGACGAGACCCGCGAGTACATGCCCTTCGCCATCTACACCGCGCACCGCATCGGGCAACGGCTCGGCGAGGCGCGGCGCTCGGGCCTCCTCCCCTTCCTCCGTCCCGATGGCAAGTGCCAGGTGACGGTCGAGTACCGGGACGGGCGGGCGCTGCGCGCCGACACGGTGGTCGTCTCCACGCAGCACACCCCCGACGTCGCCTACGGCACGCTGAAGGAGGCGATCGTCGAGGAGGTCGTGAAGAAGGTCATCCCGCCCGAGTTCCTCGACACGTCGACCGTCTACTACATCAACCCGACCGGCCGCTTCGTCGAGGGCGGGCCCAAGGGCGACTGCGGCCTCACCGGGCGGAAGATCATCGTCGACACCTACGGTGGCTACGGGCGGCACGGCGGCGGCGCCTTCAGCGGCAAGGACCCCTCGAAGGTCGACCGCAGCGCCGCCTACATGGTGCGCTACATCGCCAAGAACATCGTGGCGGCCGAGCTGGCGCAGCGCTGCGAGGTGCAGGTCGCGTACGCGATCGGCGTCGCCGACCCGGTCTCCGTCCTGGTGGACACCTTCGAGACCGGCGTCTTGCCCGACGAGAAGATCGCGACCATCGTGCGCGAGGTGTTCGACTTGAAGCCCGCGGCCATCATCAGCGCGCTGGGGCTGAAGCGCCCCATCTACCAGCGCACCGCCTCCTACGGTCACTTCGGGCGCGTCGCCGAGGGGCCGTACTTCACCTGGGAGCGCACCGACCGCGTCGGCGATCTGCGTTCCGCCGCCGGCCTCGGGCGTGTGGCCGGGCGCTGAGGAAGGCTCCATGAGGACGACCACGAAGCTCACGTCCGTCGCGCCGGCGCGCACCGCGCGGCCGCGCTTCAAGGTGAAGGACCTGGCGCTCGCCGAGCTCGGCCGCCGGGAGATCCGCCTGGCCGAGCAGGAGATGCCCGGGCTCATGGCGCTGCGCGCGCGGTACGCCGCCGCCAAGCCGCTCGGCGGCGCGCGCATCACGGGCTCGCTGCACATGACGGTGCAGACCGCCGTGCTGATCGAGACACTGATCGACCTGGGCGCGGAAGTGCGCTGGGCCTCGTGCAACATCTTCAGCACGCAGGACACGGCCGCCGCGGCGGTCGCGGTCGGGCGCGGCGGCACCCCCGCCAAGCCGCGCGGCGCGGCGGTCTTCGCCTGGAAGGGCGAGACGCTCGAGGAGTACTGGTGGTGCACCAACGAGGCGCTCGTGTGGCCCGACGGCGCCGGGCCGGATCTCATCGTCGACGACGGCGGCGACGCCACGCTCCTCGTGCACAAGGGGGTCGAGTTCGAGAAGGCCGGCAAGGTGCCCGCCTTCAACCCCGCCAAGGATCCCGAGGAGTGGGGCGTCGTCCTGGCGCTCCTTCGCCGCCTGCAGAAGGAGGCGCCGGGGCAGTGGAAGCGCGTCGCGCGCCGGGTCCGCGGCGTGAGCGAGGAGACCACGACCGGCGTGCACCGCCTCTACCAGATGGCGAAGGAGGGCACGCTCCTCTTCCCCGCCATCAACGTCAACGACTCGGTCACCAAGAGCAAGTTCGACAACATCTACGGCTGCCGCCACTCGCTGATCGACGGGCTCAACCGCGCCACCGACGTCATGCTGGGCGGCAAGGTGGCGGTGGTGTGCGGCTTCGGCGAGGTGGGCAAGGGCTGCGCCGAGGCGCTCCGCGGCCAGGGCTGCCGCGTGATCGTGACCGAGATCGATCCCATCTGCGCGCTGCAGGCGGCCATGCAGGGCTACGAGGTCGCGACCGTCGAGGAGCGCGTCGAGACGGCCGACATCTTCATCACCGCCACCGGCAACTGCCACGTCATCACGGCCGCGCACATGGCGCGCATGAAGGACAAGGCGATCGTCGGCAACATCGGCCACTTCGACCACGAGATCGACATGGCGGGCCTCGCCAAGCTGCCGGGCGTGAAGCGCATCACCATCAAGCCGCAGTACGACGAGTGGGTGTTCCCCGACGGGCACTCGGTGCTGGTGCTGGCCGAGGGCCGGCTCTTGAACCTCGGCTGCGCGACCGGCCACCCCTCGTTCGTGATGAGCGCCTCCTTCACCAACCAGGTGCTGGCGCAGCTCGAGCTGTGGCAGAACGCCGCCCGGTACGGGAAGGCGGTCCACATGCTCCCCAAGCAGCTCGACGAGGAGGTGGCGCGCCTGCACCTGGAGAAGCTCGGCGTCAAGCTGACGAAGCTCACACCGGAGCAGGCGGACTACATCGGCGTCGCCCCCGAGGGGCCGTACAAGCCCGAGCACTACCGGTACTAGCGAGACACGCTGCAACACCTTTCCGGGTCTGGACGGCCTACACGAAGCTCGCCGCCACCGAGTCGGCGAAGCGGAAGCCCCGTGCGGTGAGGCGCAGGTGCTGTCCGCTGGCTTCGACGAGGCCGTCGGTGACCAGGCGCTCGAGGTGTGGGAAGGCGGCGTGGAGCTCGACGCCGAAGCGGCGCCGGAACCCTTCGAGGTCGACGCCGACCGTCTGGCGGAGCCCGGTGAAGCAGAACTCGCCGCGTGCCTGCGCGGTGCTGAGCCGCTCCTCGGTCGCGACCGCCGTCCCGCGCTCGCGGATGGCGACGAGGTAGCGCCCGGGCAGCCGCTCGTTCGCCCAGCGCCGCCCGGGCGCAGGCTCGGCGCTGAAGGAGTGCGCCCCGGCGCCGAGCCCGAGATAGTCCGAGCCATCCCAGTAGCTCGTGTTGTGCCGCGAGGCGAAGCCGGGGCGGGTGAAGCTCGAGATCTCGTAGCGCTCGTAGCCAGCTGCCGCGAGCCTCTCGAGCGTGCGCTCCGCCATGGCCGCCTCGCCGTCCTCGTCGACGGGACGGAGCCGGCCGCTCGCCCGCCAGGCATGGAAGGGGGTGCCCGGCTCGTAGGTGAGCGCATAGGCGGAGACGTGCTCGGGCGCGAGCGCGAGCGCGGCCCCGAGGTCGTCCTCCCAGTCGGCGAGCGTCTGGCCCGGCACGGCGAAGATCAGGTCGAGGCTCAAGTTGGCGAAGCCGGCGGCCCGCGCCGCCTCCATCGCGGCGCGCACGTCGGCCGCGCCGTGGTCGCGGCCGAGCGCCCGCAGATGTCCGGCGTGGAACGACTGCGCGCCGAGCGAGAGGCGGTTCACGCCCGCGGCGCGGTAGCCCGCCAGGCGTTCGCGCGTGACGGTGCCCGGGTTCGCCTCGAGCGTCACCTCGGCGCCGTCGGCAATCCCGAAGGCGCGCGCGACGGCCTCGAGCACGGTCGCGATCGCCCCGGGCGAGAGGAGCGACGGCGTGCCGCCGCCCAGGTAGACGGTCTTCGCGCGCCGCCCGCGCCACTGCGCGCGCGCGGCCCAAGCGCGGAGCTCCGCCGCCACGGCCTCCACGTACGGGCGCTCGGGCGGCTCCGCCGCCGCGTACACGTTGAAGTCGCAGTACGGGCAGACGTGCCGGCACCACGGCACGTGCACGTAGAGCGCGAAGGGCTCGGCCGTCATGCGAGCGCGGCCAGCGCGCGCTCGAGCTCGAGCACCGAGCCGATCGACACGTCGGCCTCGGGCGCCGGCGGCCCGCCGTCGGCGACGTAGACGGTCCGCATGCCGAGCTGGCGCGCCGCGCGCAGGTTGACGGCGCGGTCCTCGACCAGGATGCAGTCGCGGCCGAGCGCGTGCAGGTCAGCGAGCACCATCTGATACGCCTGCACGTAGGGCTTGGGGACGAAGGCGAGGCGCTCGAGGCCGTAGACGCGGAAGAAGAGCGCGCGCACCCCGAGGTGGTCGAGGACGCCACGCGCGTGCGCCGCCGAGCCATTGGTCACCGCCACCTTGAGGAGCGGGATGCGGCCGAGCACCACGACGAGCGCCGGGTCCGCCGCCAGCAGCTCGCCCAGGTCGATGGCGTGCACGAAACGCAGGTAGTCGGCGGGGTCGATGCCGCGGCGGTGCATGAGCCCGTGCAGCGTCGTGCCGTAGTCGCTCCACAGCCGGCGGCGGATGGCGTCCACCTCCGCGGCGTCGATGCCGACCCGCTCGACCAGATAGCGGTTGATGAGCGCGTCGACTCGCTCGACGACCCCGCGCGAGGGCGGGTAGAGCGTGTTGTCGACGTCGAGGAGGAGCAGGCTGCGGGACATCGTATCGGACCCTAGCTAACGGTAGCGTCTCAGCACGGCGATCACCACGCCGCGGATCTCGACCTCGGCGGCGCGCGCGACGATCGGGGCGAGCTTCTCGTTGGCGGGCACGAGGCGGACGCGGCCGCGCTCGCGATAGAGCTTTTTCACCGTCGCCTCGCCGCGCACGAGCGCGACCACGGTGGCGCCGTTCTCGGCGTCGGGACGCGACTCGACCACGATCAGGTCGCCGTCGAGGATGCCCTCGCCGATCATCGAGTCGCCGAGCACGCGCAGCGCGAAGGTCTCGCCGCGGCCGAGCAGCTCCTCGGGCAGGGTCACGGTCTCGGGCACCTCGACCGCCTCGATGGGCGTCCCCGCCGCCACCCGCCCGAGGAGCGGGACGGCGACCGCAGCGCCGGCGGCCGGCGCCTCCGTCAGCTCGAGCGCGCGGCTGTGGTTCGCGAGCCGCCGGATGCGCCCTTTGCGCTCGAGGTTGGTCAGATGCTTGTGCACGGTGGCCAGCGAGCCCAGCGCGAAATGCCGTCCGATCTCGTCGAGCGTGGGCGCGTAGCCGTGCTCGGCGATGTACGCGCGCAGGAAGTCGAGCAGCTCCTTCTGTCGCTTGGTGAGCATCCGCAGCCCCTCCTCGGGCCGGCACCCTAAGCGAAGAAGAGGCGAAAAGCAAGCATTCCGCTTCCAGGCATTGCGACGGCCGGACGCGGGCGGCAGAACCGCGCTAACTTTCTTGGCGAGGAGGAGCTCGCATGCGGATGGTCGTGATCGTTCTCGGGTTGGCGCTCGGCAGCGCGCCGGGCGTCGTGCCGGCGGAGGGAGCGGCTGGCGGCGGGCGGCGCGTCACGCGCTGCTGCCTCGAGCTCGAGCTGCCGGGCGTTCCGCCGGGGCCCCTCTGCGCGCAGGTGCACGGGCGGCACGGCCTGCGTCCCCGGCTCGCGTGTCGGCTGCTCGGCGGGCGACCCATCGGGCGGGGCGACTGCAGCCCCGCGGCCTGCCAGGCGCCGCCCACGTGAGCGCGCTGGCGGCGGCCACCCGGGGCGCGGGGTGGGCGCCGAGGGCACGATTGCGGGTGCAGCACGCGGTCGTTAAGCTCTTCTGCATGCGGCTCACGCCGGCGCGCCGCCTCGCTCTCGCGGTGCTCGCCGCCGCACTCGCCGCGCCGGGCGCACGGAGCGAAGAGGGTGCGCCCGGGCGGGTCATACACTACGAGGGGGACAGGCTCACGGTGCACC
>JBKPBB010000084.1:0-9026 GCA_046744245.1 Thermodesulfobacteriota bacterium | reverse complement strand
TCGATGGTGATCGTGGGAAGACGCCCGGCGTCCGCGAGCCGCCCCGTCGAGTCGCTGTACGAACCCGGTGCGGTAGGAGACCCGCCAGATCCCCAACGTGTTCGGTGGCCAGGACTATCGCCTCCCGAGCGGCGAGCAGATCGAGTCGCATATCGCAACTGCAATCTCGACTGCACCGACGCCGAGAAGCTAGGCGAGTTCGTGACCGTGAGGTCGGACTTCTCCCAGGAGGTGGAGGCGTACTACGGAGGAGGTGCGGGAGCGGCTCGCGGAGGTCGAGACTGAGCGACCCGACTGATCCTCCTAGCCGCGCTCGGGCGGGCGGTTGTAGCTACCTGCCCGTACCCCTGCCCAACATCCCGACCGCCTCCTCGCCTTCCTGCGGCGCAAACCCATATGCGCTGCTCAGGAAGTAGAAGCGAGAACGGAAGGAACGGTGTCCCGGTGACGGCACCCAGGAAGTAAACGGGACCCGCAGCGGTCCAGGCAACCCAATAGCCTGGAGCATCTGGTTGGTAGAGATTGTATTTGTTGAGGGAAATCAGTGCTGGCGCGGCGATCAGAGCCCCGACGGTGTTGCCGACCAGCGTTGGCACGCCGACCACGGCGTTGCGACTATACGCGCGAACGATGGCACTCTCGCTACCGGGCAGTCCCGAGTTCCCGATGGCGCATCCGGAAGAGCAGGGCCAAAACAGAAGGACGCCGAGCGCCAGGGCTCGCCGCATGCTGAGTCCGCCGCTCCATCGCCCATCCTCCATGCCCAGGTATCGACGTAGAGCGTCAGAGCGCTCCCGTCGAGCGAGCGGGTTTCTTGCCGGCGCGCTGCACCGTCGCCTCGATGAGGAGGTAACGCGGGTGCCCGCTGCTCGTGACATGCGTTTCCCACTGGAGCGGCGTGTCAACCGGGACGGGATGCTGGAAGCGTACAGTCCGGTGAAGACGAGCCAACCGGACACCCAGGTAGCCGCCCGCGCAAGATATTCCGTCGAACAGTGTGGCCACGATCCCGCCGCGCGCCATCGCCGGAGGGCTGTGATCAGCATCGAGGATCGTGGCTCGCTGACGATCCGGTCGCCTCGGCGCCAGAAGCGCATTCGCAACCCGTCGGCGCTGGTGGACGGCCGCCGCTGTCGGGGAGGAAAAGCTCATGGTCCTCGGGCTCGTACATAATGGACCCGATTATTTCCGGGGGCACGGGGCGGACACAAGCGGAGCGCCGCCGAGGCGCGCCGTGCCTCGCCCCTACCGAGCACTGCGGTTGCCTCCTCGGGGCTGGGGCTGATATTCGCCAATAGCTCCACCGCTAAGAGTCTTGTGACGTACCACGACCTTGCGCGACGGTGGACAGGTTCGCGAAATAGACGAATAGGCGCTCCCGGGAGGACTGGTATGCCGCAACGGAAGAGTCTGGTCACTGTGATCCGCGACATGGTTCGGGAACAGGTGCAGGAGGCTGTCCAGGGGCTGCTGGGCACTGTTGGTGGTGGGAGGCGGGAATACCGCAACTCGAAGAACGGGCGCAGACGGCGGCGGCGGCGGCGAGGACCGGGCCGGCCACCGGGGTCGAAGACTCGGATGCGTCGGGGGCCAGGGCGTCCGCCCAAGGCCGAGCGGGCTGCACCACAGACGGGGATGCGAAGGCGGCGCAGGCGACGTGGGCCGGGACGCCCACCGAAGCAGGCGAAGGCTGAATGAAAAGGATCGCATCCCGACCGCTTCGTCGGGCGGTTTTTCCCGTCGCCTTACTCAGCGTTCTCGCGTACGGCTCTGCCTGCTTCCACCATCACGATGTCCCCGCTGTGCGGCCGGGTGGCCATTCCCGGCACATCGCCACCCGAGGAACGCTTCCGCCCGACTTCCTCGATCTCGTCACAACGAAGAAGGCATTCGCCGATCTCGCTACCGTCATGCCGAACGGCAGCCCACAGGTGACACCCATCTGGTTCGACTTCGACGGCAAGTACATCCGCGTCAACTCGGCGCGCGGGCGGGTCAAGGACAAGAACATGCGGCGCGATCCCCGCGTCGCCCTCTCGATCCTCGACCCCGACAATCCGTACCGCTACCTCGCGATCCGGGGCCGAGTCGTCAAGGTCAGCGAAGACGGCGCGGTCGAGCACATCAACGCGCTCGCGAGGAAGTACCGGGGGATGGAGACCTACCGCAGCCCCAGCCCCGACGGAGTGCGGGTGATGTACGTGATCGAGCCTCGGCGGGTGGCGGGGCAAGGGTGAACCGAGCGCCTGTGCAGCAAGTGCCACGACTCTTCGCCTTATGCCGCCTGATTCCTTCCCAGAGGACAACGATCCACGTGCACCTTCGTCTGACCGTTGTTGAAATGCACGTGGACGCCGTGCCCGCATCCGCTCGTGCCGATCATGGCGATTGAAACGAGGACTGCGGTGCATGCCGACGAATCTGCCGCATGGCGCCCTCCCTGAAGCTCCGCGACGTACCGGACGAGCAATCGCTAGCGGCGTACCGCCTCGCCTTCAAGCCGCGCCCACGGGAGCGCGACATGGGCTCTTCCGTCACGATCTGCTCAGGATCGCCGCCGCGCCAACCGCGACGTAGGCGACGACCGCAGACGCCGAGAGCACCCGGCTGCCGAAGTCGGGCACGGCAGCCAGCAGGTGAAGCGGACCAAGTAGACCTCCTCGGCATGAGGGCCGATGAGTTCGAACTCAACGATGCCGCGGTCCAGGCGGATCGTCAGCGGGAGGAGCGTCTACCGGCCGCCATGCCCACCGCCCCCGTGCCCGCCGCTTGAAGCGCGGGCGCTACCGTCGGCTGCCAGAGAAGCGGCGAGCCGCGCCGCGGAGCGCCGGGAAATCGGTCGATTTTCGCGAAGTCGAGACGCCGGCATCGTCTCTGCGAGGTGGGCGACACTCGCTACCCGGACGTCTGCCATTTTCCGGGATCTCAGGATCGGGATCGTCAAGCCCCGGGCCAGGGGCTGAAGGTCTGGCGAATCATCGCCCGGCCAGAGCTTGCCCGAATTCCGCTTTCGGCCGACGTGTTCTCGCTTCAGCGGCTGCGATCGCGCTGGAAATAGCCGCTACTTGCAGGTCACGACGCCGCTCGGCCGGCGCCCGCTGCCGCGTTCCTGGCTCGGCATCTTTTGCGGCGGGGGTGGGACGGGGTAAGTCTTGACGGTCGGGAAGTCCTCCGCGATGAAGCTGGTCGGGGCGTTGGTCGGGCAGTCGCTGCCCAAGACCCGCGGGTCGGCCAGGGACGGCGCGGGAAGGGTGGGGACCGACCCGTCGGGGGACGCAAAATCGAAGGCGGACGTGAGGTCTCCGACGACCGAGCGGCGCCAGGCGCTCAAGTTCGGCACCTCGACGCCGAAGCGCCGCTCCAGGAACAGCAGCGTGGAGGTGAGGTCGAAGGTGTCGGAGCAGACGAAGCCCCCGCGGCTAAAGGGCGACGCGATCAGCATTGGGACCCGGAAGCCCAACCCGATTGGCCCGCGGACACCCTCGGCGGCAGACGGTAACGGGTCGACGGTCACGTATTCGCCCGGGGTCCCGGGCGGCGCTGTCGGCGGCGGGACGTGGTCGAAGAAGCCGCCATTCTCGTCGTAGGTCACGAAGAGCGCGGTCTTCGCCCAGACCTGCGGGTTGGACGTGAGCGCGTTCAGCACCTGGTAGGTGGCGTATTCCCCGTAGGTGACGGGCGCCGGCGGATGCTCGCTCTGAACGAGCGGCGCCAGCACCCAGGAGACCTGAGGAAGCGCATTGGCAGCCACGTCCGTCTCGAACGTGCCCGGAAAGGTGGGCGTGAAGGCGTTGGCGGCAAGCTGCGGGTCCGTCAGGTAGGCCTTGAAGTAGGAGAGGACGTTGTCGCCGTAGTTGCCGTCCGGGTTGCCGTAGACCTTCCAGCTTATGCCCCGGGCCTGGAGCTGCTCCGGCATGGTGGTCCAGGTGAAGGCGCCGAACTTCGTCAAACGGTCGGAGAGCAGGGTCTCGAGCAGCGGCCCGCCGTTCTTGCCGTCCGGGTCGAGCGTCCCGGACATCGAATAGAGCCGGTTCGGGTCGGTCGGCCCGATCACCGAGCAGTGGAAGCGGTCGCAGATCGTGAAGGCGTCGGCGAGCGCGTAGTAGAAGGGGAGGTCCGTGCGGCGGTAGTAGCCCATCGTGAGGGGCCCGTTCGCGCTTCCGTTATCGGCCAAGTGCTCCCTGAGGAAGCCGTCCATGGCGCCACCGTTCCAGCTTCGGTGCTGCGGTCCCCAGTCGTGGGTGATGTCGTTCGTGCACTCGCCGTTTTGCGACGGGTTGGTGTCGAAGTGGAAGGGCAGGAGGTGGCCGCCGTAGCCGGGCACCGGGTAGCCGGGCTGGGCGAACACGGTTAGTCCGCTGCCGTCGTTCAGGAGTAGCGCCTTCCGGTCGCCGTAGCCGAGCACGCCCCGGTAGGTGCCGAAGTAGTGGTCGAAGGAGCGGTTCTCCTGGATCAGGATGACGACGTGCTCGATATCGGTCAGCTGGCCGCATTTCGGACTCATTGCCAGGGCGCGGGCGAGCGAGTCCGACCTCAGACCGTAGAGGCCGAGCACCGTCGTACCCGCTATGCCCCTCTTGAGCAGCTCCCTGCGAGTGAGCTCCATCGTTCCGTCCTCCGTTCCGTCCTCACTCAGGACACGACCGTGCCCGCATCCGAAAGTCATCGCCGCCAAGCGCGAAAGGGGAACCCTGCGTAAGGATGGATCTCATGAGGCTTCCTGCTTGGCTGGCGAGCGCGAGCGTGGGCCACCAGGGACCCCTCGGGCAATCACCTCTTACGCCGGGCCGCCCGAAAAAAAAGTGTGAGCGGGCTCGCGGCCTTCCGGGAGGATTCCCCCCTCCGGACGCCGCTTCCTCCTCGAAGTCCCTTCAACTTCCGGGCGTTAGCCATGTGTGGAATTCGTTTCTCTGCATCGCAACTGCCCCCCTTCTGGGGCCCCCGGTTGCCGTCGGGAGCAGTTTCCGACTAGGCTCTCACCATGGCGAAAAGGATGTCGCTGTGGTGTACGTTGTGTGACGAACTCGTTGCGGGGTTCGGCAGGGAGCAGACCATCGCAGCGATGGGGCAGCACCTGCGGACCAAGCACGCGGAGTTGAGCGAGACCCGGAAAGACGACCTGGCGCGGCGTCCGTGGCGGCCTCTGCCTCTTGCCGACGCGCTGATGTTTACACGCCCTCCCGCGCATTGAGTCGGCCTCACGTCGAGATCAGGTCCGAACAGCCCCGACACCAACCCTGACCTCGCCCCCCGCTGGGACGGCACCTCCTTTGGGCTCGCTCCCGTAAGATGATAGACGGCTCCGTAACGGGCCGTCGCCCGAAACGAGGAGGCAGGATGAGGGGTGGTACGAAGGTTGATCGTGGTGACGCACTTCGCCGTGATGTCTCTGATGCCGGCTGGGTCGATCACTGCCCAGACAATCCGTCAGACACTGGAAGCGGTGGACGCCAAGGTCTCAGGGCGGGACGCGGATACCGTTCAGGGGATGACGCCAGCCCGTACCGTGCCGGATACCCTGAGTTCGGCAGACGGGAAGAGTAGTCCGTGTTCACCCATGGGCGCTGGCCGACCGTCTGACGCTCGCTGACATCGCCATCACGCTCGCACTCGCCGCCGGACCCGAGGTGGATCGGCGCTCCTGAACCGCCGGGCGAGGGTGAAGCAATGCGGCGTACGACCGCGTCTCCGGCTGATCCTCCTCGCGGCCCAGCCGGCGTACGTGCGCCCGACGAGGCCGATCATCAGAGCAGGTGGCCCGACGGCGGCCACAGCGGCCACCCGAGGTCGTAGTGCAGCCCGATGCCGACGATGTCAGCATGGGCGCTGTAGCTGCCGACCTGCACGTTGCCGCTGATCGGCTCCGGGTTCCGGGCCGAGGTGGCGAGCGCGAAGAGGTGGGCGTACCCGAAGTCGAACCGCATCCGATCCGAGAAGCGGAACCCGATCCCGAAGCTCGCCCAGATCCGATCCGCGTCCGGGATGCGGGCGGTCACGTGCGCATCGTCCGGGATCGGCGTCTCGTCGTAGGCGGCGCCGAGGCGGAAGCTCCACTGGCGTGTCGGCTCGTAGCGGGTGCCGACCGAGTAGCGGAAGCCGTCCTTCCACCGCTCGGGCTGGACGATCGTCGGCTGCTTCGGGTTCTCGAAGTTGAAGACGAGTTGGTCGAACTGCGACCAGTGCGTCCACGTGATGTCGCTCAGCAGGGCCCAGCGGGCCGTGAGCTGGTGGAAGCCGCTGAGGGCGACGCGGTCGGGGAGGTCGAGCGCGGCGTTCCCGTCCGTATCGACGAGGGCGCCGGAGAGGCGCTGCAGGATCGCCGCCTTCTTCGGGATGAGGAAGCTTGCGCTTCCTCCGAGCCTGTGATGCGTGTACGCGCGGTAGGCGAGGCCGATGCGGGTCGTGTCGAGCGGGCTCAACAGGACGCCGACGTTGTAGCTCGCGTTCCAGTCATCACCTCTGAACGCGGTGAACCCGTCGACCCGCTGCGGCCGCAGGCCGGAGACCGAGCCGCAAGCCTGCGGCGGGAGGCCCAAGCGCGGCGCGTTCAGCTGGCAGATGGTGCCGAGGTCGAGGGCGTTGGTGAGCCGCGCTTTCGCGTAGTCGATGTCCGCTCCGCCGCCGATCGAGAGCCACCGCGTGAGCTTGAGCGCGAGCGATGGGTTGACGTTCACGGTGAGGAGCTCGGAGTCGATTGCGTGGTAGCGGCCCACCCATCCCGGCGTCCAGCTCGTCTTCAGGCCGTATGGGGTGCTGGCGCCGAGACCGATCCAGGCCCGGTCACTCAGCAACTCGTGAGAGATGAAGAGAGTCTGCAGGAGTGCCATCGACCCGCCGTTGCCGTCGTTGCTCCCGCCAAGGGCGCCGCCGCCGACGGCCGAGTTCAGGCGGGACCCCTCGTTGTGGAAGTTGCCGGTCGGCTTGATGACGAACCCCGACGACACGAACTGCGTGCCGGACAGCCGGGTCATGCCCGCCGGGTTGAAGAAGATCGTGGAGGCGTCCTCCGCGGCCGCGGCCTCCCCGGCGAACGCGCTGCCCAGCCCGCGCGCGCTCTGCTCGTTCACCTGGAAGCCGGCGGCGTCGACGTTGCGCGCGAGCCACACGATGCTCGCGAGCACCACCAGCAGGCAGACCATCCGTTGGCCCGGATGTCGTCTCGGCGGCCGCGGCTTCGGGCGGTCCGGCGTCACGGCGCGAGCACGGGGGGTGTCAGGCGCTCGCATGGAGCCCGCACGCCGCGCGCAGCACGCGGACGTTCTCGGCGACCGGCGCCCGAGGATCGAAGACGGATGTGCCCGCGACCGCGATCGTCATGCCGGCGTCTGCGAGGGCGCGGATGTTCTCGGGGTCGACGCCGCCGTCGACCTCGATCTCGACCTGCTCGAGCCCGCGCCGGACGAGCTCCGCCCGCAGCCGGGCCACCTTGCCGATCGTCGCGGGGATGAATGCCTGCCCGCCGAAGCCCGGATCGACCGACATGACGAGCGCGACGTCGACGTCGGGCAAGATCTCCTCGACTGCGGCGATCGGCGTGGCGGGGTTGAGCGCAACTCCGGGCTGCGCGGCGAGGTGGCGGATCGCGTCGACCGTGCGGTGAAGCTGATGGCAGGCCTCGACGTGCACCGTCATTGCCGTCGCCCCGGCGTGCGAGAAGGCGTCGAGATACCGGTCGGGCTCGGCGATCATGAGGTGAACCTCGAGCACGGCGCCCGCGCGCTCGGCGAGGGGCCGGAGCGCCGCGACCACGAGCGGACCCATGCTCAGGTTGGGCACGAAGTGCCCGTCCATGACGTCGACGTGTATGCGGCGCACGCCCGCGTCGAGCGCGTCGGACACCTGGGCGCCGAGCCGCAGGAAGTCGGCGGAGAGGATCGAAGGCGCTATCTCTACGGGACGGGTGCTCACCGTTCCGTCGCTCGCTCCGCGAAGAGGTGGCACCAGCGCGTGTAGCGCCGTGCCACCTCCGTGACGGCGGCTTCGCGCGTCGTGCGACCGTCGCGCCAGCCGACGAGCGCGTCCCAGAAGGTCGTCCGTCCGACGGCGAACCCGATGAAGCCAGGGACCCCGGCCGCCGTCGACAGCCAGGCCTCGACCTTCGCCTCGTCCTCGCCCCGTCCGAGGACGATGCAGCCGACGCCGGCGCGGCCGGCGCGCCGTGCCGCAGCGACCACGGCCGCGCAGTCCTCCGTGCGATCGAGGCCCTCGATCTTCCAGATGTCGGGCTCTACCCCTGCATCCTGGAGCTCGCGGATCGCGTCGACCATGTGGCGCGGCCGGCGCGACCGGTCGTACGCGCGCTGGTCGCCGTGGAGCTCTTCCAGCTCCGCGCGCTCCGCGGGCACGAGGAGCTCGAACATGAACTTTCGCCTCGTCCGGTGGAGGTACTCGGACAGGTAGCGCAGGCGCGCCGCCTGGCGGCGGTTCATCTCCGCGTCGCCCTCGGGGTTGTAGCGCACGAGGACCTTGCAGAAGGTGGGCGAGAACGCCTCGATGTGGCGTGCGTAGTCGTCGCCGTACTCGAAGTCGAACTCGTGCTGCCCGCTCTTCTCCGCCGGCGCGGCGGTGAGAAAGCCACGCGCCCGCGCGTCGCGGAGGATCGCGGCGCCGAACTGTTCGTCGACGAGGATTCCGGCGCGCGCTTGCGGCACGCCACCAGCGACCGCGGCGAGGAGGCCCTCGTAGATGATCGCCTTCGACGCCGCGACCCGCGCCGTCTGCTCGGAGGTGAGCGTCCCCTTCCAGCCGAAGAGACCCGACTGGAACGACCCGCGGTGGTCGAAGGGGAGGATGTAGAGCGGTCGGTCGAACCCGAGGTCGGTCATGACTCCTCCCTCCGTCGCTGGCGATGGCGGCGGATGAGCGCGTTCGTCGAGCTGTCGTGGCGGAGTGGCGGCTCCGTCGCGCTCTCGAGCTCGGGGATGATGCGCTGCGCGAGCTGCTTCCCCAGCTCGACGCCCCACTGGTCGAACGAGTCGATGTGCCAGATCGCGCCCTGCGTGAACACGCTGTGCTCGTAGAGCGCG
>JBKPBB010000347.1:0-4145 GCA_046744245.1 Thermodesulfobacteriota bacterium | reverse complement strand
CCACCACGCAGGTGCCCGCCTCGGGATGCGCGCGCTCGAGCGAAAGGCCGGCGAGCGCCAGCACGACGAGCGCGGCGGCGAGCGCGCGGCACGCGGCGGCGAGGCGGAAGCGGGACGCACCCACGAAGAAGAGCGGGAGCCCGAGGAGGGCCGCGAGCGCCGCCGGGTAGGCGACCCCGAGCGCGCCTACGCCGAACGGCAGCGTCACGCGACCCTCCGCGGGCGCCGCGCCTGCCACGCGCTCCACTCGAGGGCGAGCAGCGCCGCGGCCGCGAGGTAGAGCCACCAGCCGAGCTCGCGCCGGGCGGTGCCGGCGGCGCTCGCCGCAGCGGGGCGGGCCGTCGCGGGCCACTCGCCGCCGCCGCTGCGGCCGATGTCGGACTCGCGGTCGTCGAAGAGGTTGGCGAGGACGACGCGCCCGCCGACCCGGTAGAGGCCGGTGCGCTCCGCGAGGAGCACGGGGGGGTCGCCGGCGACCTGGAGGCCGGGGCCGTGGAACTCCGCCACGCCGGAGCCCGCGAGCGCCGGCACGCCGGTCTCGACCAGGAGCGCCGCGCCGCCGGGGGGCTCCTCGAGCCAGCGCAGCGTGGAGAGGAGGAGCACGAGGAACGGCACGTCATCGGAGGACACGAGCGGGCCGGCCAGGTCCGCGCCGAGGCAGGCGAGACGGCGGCCGTCGCGCTCGCCCGCGACCAGGAGCGGAAAGGCGCCGCGCGCCGTCGCGCCGAGCACGACCGCGCTCCCCCAGCTCGGCGTGACGAGCTGGACGGCGTGCTCGAACGTCAGCGCCTCGAGGCCGTCGAGCCCCGCGACGGCGGGGTGGTCCACGTCCCAGTCGATGACGGCCGCGTCGTCGACCGGGCGCAGGCCAGGGCAGACCGGGTTGCCGGCCGGCGGCTCCAGGTAGAGCGCCGGCTCGGCGCGCGGCGGCCCGGGCGGCACGACCCGGTCGTAGATCACCGCGCGCGCCGGCTCCGCCTCCGCGAGCCGCTCCGGACGGACCGTCCGCACCCGGCTCGCGGCGACGCTCGCCCCGAGCTTGCCCACTGCCGCCCCCAGCTCGCGCGAGGCGGAGACCACGAGCAGGTCGAGCGGCCGGCTCGCGGGCAGCTCGGCGAGCGCCCGGTTGTCGACCGCGAGCGCGTCGTCCACCGCGAGCGTCACCGTGAGCTCGCCGTCGGCCGGCGGGTCGGTCAGCAGCACGGGCTCGGCGCCGCGCGGCGCGAGCACGAGCTCGCGGCGGGCCCAGGTCTCCGTGCCCACCCGCGCCTCGAGCACGACCCGGCGCTCCACGTGCGCGTAGTTCCGCACCAGCACGGTCGCGGTCGCGTCGCCGGCCGGGTGGAACGGCGGTGCCTCCACGCTGAGCCCCGTGATCGCCACGTTGTCGTCACTGCGGCCGATCTGGACCCAGTCGACGTAGGCGAGCTCCTCGTGCGCCACGCCGCTCGCCTCGGGCGGCAGGTCGGTGAGCACGGCCACCTGCGTCTCCGGCCGCGCGCGCCGCTCGCCGAGCGCCAGCTCGAGGGCGGCGGCCAGGTCGGTGGGCGTGTCGAGCGGCTCGAGCGCCTCGAGGCGGTCCTGGGCGCGGGCGTGATCGGCCGTCCAGGCGAGGAGCACGTGCGCGCGCTCGGCCGCGGTGACCAGCATCACCTCGTCGCCGGTCAAGAGCTGCGCCACCAGCGCGCGCGCCCGTCGCCGCGCGAGCTCGAAGCGCGTGCCGCCCTCCTCGCGGGCCTGCATGCTGGCCGACACGTCGAGGACGACGAGCAGCCGCACGCGCTCGGCGGCGGGTGTGGCGGCCTCGAGGTAGGGGCGCACGAAGCCCGCGATCAGCGCGAGCAGGAGCCCGAGCTGGAGCACGAAGAGCAGGTCGGGGCGGAAGCGCCGGCGGTCGAGCGGCTCGGCGGGCACGCGCTGCCAGAGGAAGAGCGTCCCGACCGGTACCGTGCGGCGCCGGCGGCCGTAGAGGTGGAGCACGACCAGCACGCCGACGGCACCGAGCGCGAGCGCGCCGGCGGGGTTCGCGAGCCCCGGGGTCACCGCCGTCCCAGCACGCCGAGCCGCGGCAGCTCGACGGACAGGAACTCGCGCACGCTCGCGTCGGTCGCGAGGCGGGCGTAGACCGCCCGGGTGCGCTCGGCGAGCGCCGCGAGCGCGCCCAGGTGCTCCGCGACGAGCTCCCGGTAGCGGGTGCGCGCGGCGGGCGTGAGCACGATCGGGTGCGTCGCGCCCGTCTCCACGTCGGTGAGGACCCCGCGCGTGAACTCGCGTCCGGGATCGAGCTCGCCCGCGCCGATCACGTGCAGGAGGAGGACCTCGTAGCGCCGGGCGCGGAGCGCGAGCACGCCGCGCTCGACCTCCGCCGGCTCCATCATCAGGTCGGAGACGACGATCGCCAGCCCCGGGCGGGGATGCTCGCGCACGTACGTCTCGAGCGCCGCGCCGAGCCCGAGCCGCCCGCCGGGCACCACGGCGGCGAGCAATGCGGCGGCGCGCGCGAGGCTGCCGCGCTGGCGGAGGAGCGGCGAGACGCGCGTCGCACCGTCCCCGGGGAGGACGGCGATCCGCACCGCGTCGTTCGCCCCGAGGGCGACGTAGGCGAGCGCGAGCGCCAGCTCCCGCGCGAGCGGGAGCTTCCCGTCCCGCGCCGGCACGGCCATGGAGGCACTCGCGTCGACCAGGAGGTGGACGACCAGCTCGCGCTCGGCGGTGAAGCGGCGCACGAGGAGCGTGTCGAGGCGGCCGACGGCGTTCCAGTCGAGATGGCGGAGGTCGTCGCCGGGGACGTAGGCGGCGTACGCCTCGAGCTCGATGCCTGCGGGCTCGGGGCGCCCGGGAAAACGGCGGTCGCCGGGGCGGTCGCCCATGCCGCGGCGGACGCGCAGGGTGAGGCGCTCGAGGTACTCGAGGTCGAGGTTCATGCGCGCGCCTGCCGGGCGGAGGCCAGCACGCCCTGCACCACCTGGGCCGCGTCGACGCCGGCCGCCTCGGCCAGGTAGCTCATCACCAGGCGGTGGCGGAGCGCCGGGAGGGCCACGCGCTCGACGTCCTCGAAGGTGATGTGCGGCCGCCCGGCGAGGAGCGCCATCACCTTGGCGCCCAGGATGAGCGCCTGCCCGCCGCGCGGGCTCGAGCCGTAGCTCACGTAGCGCGCCATGGCCTGGGGCAGCTCGCCGCTCGCCGGCACCGTGGCGCGCACGAGCGCCGCCACATGGCGCTCCATGTGCGGCGCCACCAGCACCTGGCGGACGAGGTGCTTCAGCTCCTCGACGCGCCGGGCGGCGGTCTCGCGCGGCAGCACCGGGCGCACCGCCGGGAGCTCGGCCGCCGTGGTCTCGCCCAGGATGCGCTCCAGCTCCGCCCCGGACGGGTAGTCGAGGAGCACCTTGAACAGGAAGCGGTCGAGCTGCGCCTCCGGGAGCTGGTAGGTGCCCTCCATCTCGATCGGGTTGAGCGTCGCGAGCACGAAGAAGGGGGGTGTCAGGGGATAGCTCGTGCCGGCCACCGTCACCTGCTGTTCGGCCATCGCCTCGAGGAGCGCCGCCTGCGTCTTCGGGGTGGCGCGGTTGATCTCGTCGGCGAGCAGGATGTGGGCGAAGACCGGCCCCGGGACGAAGACGAACTGGCGGCGGCCGTCGGCGCCCTCGTTGATCACGCGCGTGCCGGTGATGTCGGCCGGCATCAGGTCGACGGTGAACTGCACGCGGTTGAAGGTCAGGTCGAGCGCCTCGGCGAGCGAACGCACGATGAGCGTCTTGCCGATGCCCGGCACGCCCTCGATCAGCACGTGGCCGCCGGCGAAGAACGCGGTCAGGATGATGTCGATGGCGTGCTCGTGGCCCACCACCACCCTGCCGACCTCGTGCCGCACGGCGGTGAAGGTCTCCTGGAAGTCGCGGATCGCGGCCTCGGCGAGGGCGGGGGTCACGGCGGCGCCTCCCTGCCCGGGTGGGCGAACACGGTGCGCACGGCCGCCTCGTAGCCGGGCGGCACGCGCATCTTGATGACGGGCGCGTCGCGCCGCTGCGCGGCGGCCAGGTCGGGGCGGGCGTCGGGCGCGGGTGGCGGCGCCTCGCCGGAGGAGGGAGGAACTGCGCCGCCGCCGAGCGCACGTACGCGCGCGGCGAGCGGCAGGTCGAAGC
>JBKPBB010000167.1:0-6068 GCA_046744245.1 Thermodesulfobacteriota bacterium | reverse complement strand
TTGCAGCCGCATCGCGCACCCGGCGGGACCGCCTGCCCCGGGCGGTGTGGCATTCGGTCCCGGCTATCCGCCTACCCCTGCGCGCCTCCGCGTGGCGTCACCCCGTAGCGCTGCAGCATGCGGTAGAGGGAGCGGCGGTCGACGCCGAGCACCTGAGCGGCCCGACTCACGTTGCCCCCGCTCTCCTCGAAGACGCGATGCACGTAGCGACGCTTCAACTCCGCCAGCGTGGGGCGGTCCTCGGGCGTGGCGCGCGCCGGGGCGGGCCCCGGCCGCCTGATCTCGTCGGGCAGGTCCTCGGCGGTCAGCACCTCCTGCTGCGCGAGCGCGACGCCGCGTTCGAGCACGTGCGCCAGCTCGCGCACGTTGCCGGGCCAGTGATAGGCGCGCAGCCACGCGAGCGCCTGCTCGGAAACCCCGGTCATCGCCTTGCGGCACTCACGCGCCGCGCGCCGCACCAGGTGATCGACGAGCAACGGAATGTCCTCGCGCCGCTCGCGCAGCGGCGGGAGCTGGAGCGTCACCACCTTCAGGCGATAGTAGAGGTCCTCGCGGAAGCGCCCCTCCTCGACGGCAGCCGCCAGCTCGCGGTTGGTCGCCGCGATGACGCGCACGTCGACCGCCCGCCACACCGAGCCGCCCACCGGCCGGATCTGGTGCTCCTGGAGGACGCGCAGGAGCTTCGCCTGGAGCGCGGGCGACACGTCGCCGATCTCGTCCAGGAAGATCGTGCCGCCGTCGGCCTCCGCGAAGAGCCCGGGTGCGTCGCCGATCGCGCCGGTGAAGGCGCCGCGCACGTGCCCGAAGAGCTCGCTCTCGAGCAGCGTCTCGGTGAGCGCGCCGCAGTCGACGGCCACGAACGGCCGCTTGCGGCGCGGGCTGTTCGCGTGGATGGCGCGTGCGACGAGTTCCTTGCCGGTGCCGCTCTCGCCGAGGATGAGCACCGTGCTGCGCCCGGGCGCGACGCGCGCGATCGTCTTGTAGACCTCGACCATGGCCGGCGAGCGGCCCACCACGCCGCCCAGCTCCTCGCCCGCGACCGGGAGCGCGGCTTGCGCCTCCGCCGTGCGGCCGAGGGCCTTCCGCACGGTCACGCGGATCTCCTCCACGTCCATCGGCTTGCTCAGATAGTCGACGGCGCCCGAGGCGATCGCCTGCACCGCCGTGTCGATCGAGCCGAAGGCGGTCATGATGACGACCGGGAGATCGGGGAGCCGTTCGCGCAGCCCGCGCAGCAGGGCGAGGCCGTCCATCTCCGGCATCTGGACGTCGAGGATGGCGAGGTCGACCCGCTCGTCCGCGGCGCGCGCGAGCGCCCGCTGCGGGTCGGTCTCGCCGATCACGGTGTAGCCGTCGCGCTTGAAGACGTCGGCCAGGAGGCGGCAGGTGACGGTGTCGTCGTCGACCACGAGGAGGCGTGGCATCACGCCTCCAGGGGGAGGCGCACGCGCATCGTCGTGCCCCGGCCCGGACTCGACTCGACCACGACCTGGCCGCCGTGCGCGCGCATGATGTGGTCCACGATGGCGAGCCCGAGGCCCGTGCCGCGCCCGGGCGCCTTGGTGGTGTAGAAGGGCTCGAAGACGCGCCGGATCTCTTCCTCCGACATGCCGTGGCCGCTGTCGGAGACGGCGATCTCCATCTGCGGGCCCCGGCCGTTGGAGGAGAGCACGCGTGCGCCGACCACGATCGTGCCCGGCGGCTCGGTGGCATCGATGGCGTTGGCGAGGAGGTTGATCAGCACCTGGCGGAGCGCGGCCGGGTCGCCCGGCACCGGCGGCAGGTCGGGCGGGATCTCGCTGCGCAGCACGAGCGCGCGGCCGGCGAGCCGGGTGGTGACCAGCGCGAGCGCTTCGGAGACGAGCGGCGCGAGCGCGACCGGGCCGCGGCCGATCGCGCGGTCGCGGGTGCGGCCGAGCACGCTGCGGATGGTCTCGATCATGCGCTGCACCTGCGACTCGATCACCGCGAGCTTGGTCGCCTGCTCGGCGGGCAGGTCCTCGCGCAGGAGGAGCTGGGTGTAGCCGAGCACCGAGTTGAGCGGCGTCCCCAGCTCGTGGGCGATGGTGGCGGCCATCTGCCCGAGGGCGGCGAGCCGCTCGCTGCGGCCGACCTCGAGCTGCGCGCTCCACAGCTTCTCGTTGGCCTCCTTCAGCTCGCGGTTCGCGTCGGCCAGCTCGCGCGTCGCCTGGCGCACGCGCGACTCGAGCCCGGCGGTCAGGTCCTCGAGGCGCGCCAGCATGCGGTTGAAGCTCCCTGCCAGAAAGGCGAATTCGCCTCCCCCCAGGACGCTCACGCGCGCGCCCAGCTCGCCCGTCTCGGCGCGCTGCATGCCGTCCACCAGAGCCGTCACCGGACGCCCGACGCGGCGCTCGAGAAAGACCGCGAGCAGGAACGAGATGAGCACGATCGAGACGACCCGGAAGATGCCCCCGATCATGCGCAGCCGGCTCTCGAGGCGTGCGATCTCGAGGAGCGAGAACTCCACCTGCACCACGCCGGCGAGCGCGCCGTCGTGCATCAGCGGGCTCGCGATGCGCCAGATGACGGCGCCGTCGCGCCGCTCCGTCGCGGTCCGCACGGAGCCCTTCGCGAGCAGGATGGCCTCGTCGGCGGGATCGAGGTCGAGAGGCGCCACCTCGCCGGCCGGCCGCGTGGTGAGCGCGGGCTCGAAGCGGCCCTCGCGCCGCAGCAGCACGTCGACGGCGGTCAGCTCGCGGTCGCCTGCGACCAGCGTCTGCAGCTCGCGGCGGAGCGCCCCCGCCCCCGTCCGCCCCCAGAGCGACTCGACCGTGTGCAGGTAGAGGAGCGCGCGCGCCTCCAGGTCGCGCTCGAGCGCGCCCTCCGAGAGGCGGGTGTCGAGCCACTGGGAGGCGGCCAGCACGGTCGCGACGGTCGCCACCACGATGGCGATCAGCTGGAGGCGCAGCGAGCGGTGCACGGCCCCAACGCTACCCGAAAGCCGCTCGCCCGGCGAGCCTCACGGCTCGCGCGCCACGCGCCGCATCACGTGCCGGATGACGACCAGGACGGGCAGGCTCACCAGGAGCACGGCGAGCAGCCAGACCTCCGCCCGCTTGACCCGGCCGACCAGCGCCACCGCGCTCGTGCTCAGGCCGAAGCCCAGGCCGGCGAGCACGATCGCCGAGAGCAGGCAGCCGACGAGGTCGAAGGCCGCGAAGCGCGCGTACGGGAGCCGGTGCACTCCCCAGAAGAACATGCTCGCGATGCGCGTCCCGTAGACGAAGCGGGAGAGCACGATCTCCCGCTCGCCGACACGCGCCACCAGCCGCTCGATGAGGGGCGCGGCGCGCAGATAGAGCCGGCTCCGGCGCACGGCCGCGGAGTTGAGCCGCCCGAGCGCGTACCAAGCCGTGTCGCCGACGAAGCCGCCGAGCCACGCCGCCTGCACCGCGCGCGGCAGCGAGAAAAAGCCCAGGTCGGCCAGGACGCCGGCCAGCACCACGCTGACGTCGCCCTCGAAGGCGGCCGCCGCGAAGACGGCGAGCAGCCCATGGCGGGCGAGGAAGTGCTCCACGCCCGTGTCGTGCCTGGCTCGCGACCGTTCATCAAGAGTTGCGCGGGCAGCCGCCCGCCGGACGGCCTCCTAGCAGGGTGGCATCGTCTCCAGCACCGTGGCCCTCAGCTGCTCCACGTTGAAGGGCTTGTCGAACATGGCCACCACGCCCAGCTCGCGACCCTCGGCGTGCGTCGCCTCGTCGCCGAAGGCGGTGATCAGGATCACGGGCGTGGCCCAGTTCGCGCAGCGCAGGATGGCGAGGACGTCGAGGCCCGTGAGGCCCGGCATGCGGATGTCGGCCACCACCAGAAAGGCGTCCGGGCGCTCGCGCCGGACGGTCAGGGTCTCCTCGATCGTGGCGAGGAGGGCGAGCCCGTCCTCGGCCTCGACCACCTCGTAGCCGTCCTCCTCCAGCACCGAGGCCAGCAGGTGGCGGAACTCGGCGTCGTCCTCGGCGAGCAACACGAGCGGTTGGCGCCGGGGCGGGGCGTCGGGAGCCGGGGCGGGCATTATGACCGCTTCCTTGCACGGCCCGTTCCCGCGCGGAGCCGGGAGGGGACGCCGAGAACGCGGGACCCGCGCCCACCCCGGGCGAGGCGCTTCGCCACACCCTGGGGCGGCGCGCGGCCTCACCCGGCCCGCCGGCGCGCGCTCCAGGGGAAGACCGGACGCAGGGGGATCACGCGCTCGCGCCGGTGCTCGGCCTCGAGGTTTCGCACGCGTGCCTCGAGGAGATCGCGAAGCGCGACCATGCCGACCAGCCGCCGTCCCTCCCCGCGCTCGACCACCGGGAAGCGCGTGAAGCCGGTCTCGGCCATCCGGTAGGCGACCACGCGCAGCGGCTCGTCGGGGTGGGCAACCACCGCCTCCTGCCGCAGCACGGCCGCGAGTGGGCAGCTGGCCTCGGCGCCGTGCTGGCTCTGGAGCCGCCGCAGGTCGCCCCGCCGCACCACGCCGAGGAGGCGCTGCTCGCCGTCGACCACCGGGTAGAGCCGCGCCCGGCGGGTGCGCCCGTCGGCCTCGAGCCAGCGCGTCAGCCCCGCGAGCGGCAGGTCGGCGGGCAGCACGGCGACGTTCGGTCGCATGACCTCGCGCACGAAGAGGATCTCGAGTGGGTCGACTGAGTACTCGCGCGTCAGGTGGTAGCCGCGCCGCGCCACCTTCTCGGTCAGGATGGAGCGGCGGAGCGCGAGCACGGTCGTGGCGTGCGCGAGGGTGACCGCGATCAGGAGAGGGAGGAGCATGTTCACGTCGTGCGTCAGCTCGACGGCGAACACGACGCCCGTGAAGGGCGAGCGCATGGTGCCGCCGAGGATCGCGCCCATGCTGACGAGCGGCCAGAAGCCCGTGCCCTCGGGCGGGAGGTAGATGGCCTCGAGCCCGCCCAGCGCGCCGCCCATCAGGAGAAGCGGAGCGAGCACGCCGCCCGAGGTGCCGGAGCCGAGCGACACGCTCCAGATGATCGACTTGACGAGCAGGATGCCGAGCAGCAGGCGGCGCGGCACGTCGTCCTGCAGGAGCGCGGCGATCGTGTCGTAGCCGACCCCGAGCGCCTGGGGGAACACGAATCCGCCCAGACCGACCACGAGCCCACCGATTGCCGGCCACCACATCCAGTGGATGGGGAGCAGGCGGAACGCGTCCTCGGCGGCGTAGACGGCGAGCGTCAGGAGCGCCGAGAGGACCCCCGCGGCGAGCCCGACCAGCGCGCAGCCGAGCAGGCCTCCGGGGCCGATGAAGATCGGATGGGGCGGGGTGGGAAAGAGCGGCCCGAGCCCGATGAGGTAGCGTCGTGCCGCGGCCGCGGTGGCGCTGGCGAGGGCCACCGGGATCATGCTGCGCGGCTTCCACTCGAAGAGCAGGAGCTCGACCGCGAGCAGCACCGCGGCCACCGGCGAGGCGAAGGTGGCCGACATGCCGGCCGCCGCGCCGGCCACCAGGAGCGTCTTCCGCTCGGCGGCGGTCAGCTCGAAGAACTGGGCCACCAGGGACCCGAAGGCGCCCCCGGTCATGATGATCGGCCCCTCGGCCCCGAACGGGCCGCCGCTGCCGATCGAGATGGCAGCGGAGAGGGGCTTGAGGACGGCGAGACGCGGCTCGACGCGGCTGCCCCCGATCAGGATCGACTCGATCGCCTCGGGGATGCCGTGGCCGCGGATGCGCTCGGAGCCGTAGCGCGCCATGACCCCGATCACGAGCGCGCCCCCCACCGGCACGAGGATCACGAGCGGGCCGAGCGTGCTCCCCGCCGGCGAGACGAGCGCGCTGTCCCAGCGCTGGAAGAAAAAGAGGTTCGTGAAGAGCCCGATCAGGCGGAGGAGCGCCAGCGCGATGTAGGCGGCGAGCACACCGATCGCGACCCCGGCGAGGGCCATGGGGACGACGCGCCAGGTGGCGGTGAAGTCGCCGAGGGCCGCCGCCCCCCGGGGCTCAGCGCGGTCCCGCATGCCGACCCCCCGCCCGCCGCGCCGGCGCGGGCGCGCGCACGAGCTGGCCAAGCGCGCGCACCAGCGCGGGCCCGATCGAGCTCAGCTCGGCGCGATGAGCG
>JBKPBB010000484.1:0-4087 GCA_046744245.1 Thermodesulfobacteriota bacterium | reverse complement strand
GGGCGGGCGGCCGGCCTCGGCCGCGAGCGCGACCAGCTCGGCCAGGAGGTCGAGCCGCCGCTCGGCCTCGGCCCGCTCGCTGGTCGGGCGGAGCTCGAGCACCGCCTGGCGCCCGGCCGCCGAGCGCGCGAGGGCGGCGATCGCGTCGAGCACGCGGGGGAACTCGAGCGTCTCGAGATCGCGGGCGCGCATCGCCCGGGGATCCTAGCGCCCGCCCGTGCGCCCGCGCTAGCCTGCGCGGCCGGGGAGCTTGTCCGGCGGCAGCGCGATCGGCCCGCCGGGCAGCGGGTCCATGCGCTCGGCCAGGATAGAGAGGCGGCGGTTCTCGTCGGCGAGCGGGTCCTCGGGGACGAGGGGCTCCGAGTCGGCATAGCCGACCACGCGGTGGATCTGCCCCGGCCAGAGGCCGCTCGCCTCGAGCACGCGGCGCGCGTTGTTGGCGCGCGCGAAGGCGAGGTCCCAGTTCGTCATCGCGACCTCGGGCGGGAAGGGCCGGCTGTCGGTGTGGCCGCCGATCTGGATGCGGTTCGGAAGGCGCCGGAGCTGGCGGCCGAGCTGCTTCAAGAGCGACACGAGCGGGGGCTTGAGCCGTGCCGACGACGGGTCGAAGAGGCGGTCGTGGCCCCGGTCCACGACCTGGATCGAGAGGCCCGCGTCGGTCACCTGCACGATCACCTGGTCGCGCAGGAGCCCCAGCTCGGGCCGGCGCGCGAGCGTCTGGTCGATCGCCTTCTTCTCGTTCTCGAGCAGCTCCTGCTCGCCCTGGCCCTGGGCGACCAGCAGCTCCCGCGTGACGACCTTCGGCGTGCGGCTGCGGAGCTCGTTCGCGTACGGGCTGATCACCGCGCCGCCCGGCAGCACGCCGGGCTGGCGGAAGTACTGCGCAATCTGCTGGCGGAGCCGCATGTCGGCCTGGGTGAGCAGCCAGAGGACGACGAAGAGCGCCATCATCGCGGTCGTGAAGTCCGCGTAGGCCAACTTCCAGGCGGCGTCGTAGTGGTGCGGCCGCAGCGGGCGGCGCTTCGTGGCCGTCACGCGAGCGCGCTCTTGACGGCGTGGCAGGCGGCGTCGGTCTCGGCCGCCGTCGGCCGCTCGTCGGTGAAGATCGCGCGGCGGGCGAACTCGACCACCACCATGGGTGGCGTGCCACGCAGCGAGGCGACCACCCCCTCTTTGATGCAGCGGAGGTAGCGCGCGCTGGCGAGCTCCTGCAGCTCGATGTTGGTCGCGACCGGCTGGAAGACGCCGTAGCAGAGGAGGATGCCGAGGAAGGTGCCGACCAGCGCCGCGCCGACGTTGTGGCCGATCTCCTTCGGCGTCGCGTCGAGCGAGCCCATGGTGATGACGATGCCGAGGACGGCGGCCACGATGCCGAGGCCGGGGAGCGAGTCGCCCGTGCGCTGGATGAGCGAGACGGGGATGCTCGCCTCCTCGTGCTGCGTCTCGATCTCGGTCGCGAGCAGCACGTCGAGCTCGTCGGCCGAGACGGTGCCGTTCACGATCTGCTGGAGCGCGTCGCGGAAGAACTCGACGGCCACGGGGCGGCGGAGAAACGAGGGGTACTTGCGGAAGATGGTGCTCTGACCGAGGTCGCGCAGGTGGTCGTCGAACAGCACGGCCCCGTGCTTGCGCATGAAGGAGAACACCTCGTACTGGAGCCGGAGGAGGTCCAGGTAGTCGTCCCGGGTGGGCGCGGAGTTGCGGAACGCCTTCCCGAGCGCCCCGAGGAGCCGGCCGCGCATCTTCCCGGGCGCCGCCATGATGAGCGTGCCGACCGCCGCGCCGCCGATGATGGCGAGCTCCGCGGGCTGCACCAGGACGTGCAGCGGCCCGCCCGCCCACACGTAGCCGCCCAGGATGCCGGCGAAGACGATCACGAGGCCGAGGAGCGTGAACATGCGGGACCTAGCACGGAGTATCGGCGTTCGGGGCCGCCGACTTGAAGCGCGCGTGTGTCAATTGACACCTCACGCGCGGGCGTCTTAGACAGAGGGCCTTGCCGAGCAAGTACGTCACCGTCGGCGGCACCGCCGTCCACTGCCTCCACACCGGCCCGACCACGCTGCCCGACGCGCCGCCGGCGCTCGAGCGCGGGCGGCTCTTCCTCCTCCTGCATGCGGCGGGCAGCAACGCAGGCCTCTGGCGGAGCCAGCTCGAGGCGGCGGGCCGGGAGCACAGCGCGCTCGCGCCCGACCTGCCCGGCCATGGGCGCTCGAGCGGCATCGAGGGGCTGCCGACGGTCGAGGCGTACGCGGACTTCGTGCTGGCCTTCGCACGTGCCCTCGGCCTCCGGCGCCTCGTGCTGGTCGGGCGCAGCATGGGCGGCGCCGTCGCGCTCGCGCTCGCGGCCGGGCACCCCGAGCTGGTGGAAGGCCTCGTGCTCGTCTGCACCGCCGCGCGCTTCGTGCTGGCGCCCGAGACGATCGCCGGCTGCCGCGACGTCATGCGCGGCCGCCTGCCGCAGCAGTTCACCACCGAGACGTTCTCGCCGGCAACCGGCCTGGAGATCATGCGCCAGGCGTGGACGGAGCAGGTGAAGACCGACCCGCGCGTCCGCTACACCGACCTCCTCGCCTGCCAGGCGTTCGACGGCCGGCCGCTTCTCGGCCGGGTGCGCAGCCCGACGCTCGTCGTCGCCGGCGCCGACGACCAGGTGACGCCGGTCGGGTGCGCCGAGGAGCTGGCGCGCGGCATCGCGGGGGCGCGGCTCGAGGTGATCCCACACGCCGGCCACCAGGCGCCGCTCGAGCAGGCGGACGCGTTCAACCGGCTGGTCGCCGGCTTCGCGGCGGAGCTGCCGTGAGCGTCTGGGGCAGGACCGCCGTGGTCGGCGCCTACGAGCACCCGACCCGCTTCGCGCCCGACAAGACCGCCTTTCAGCTCCACGCCGAGAGCGCGCGCGGCGCGCTCGAGGACGCAGGGCTCGCGAAGGAGGACGTGGACGGCTTCTTCACCAGCGGGGTCGGGCCGATCGGCGTCCTCTCGCTCGCGGGCCACCTGGACCTGCGTCCGACCTACGTCGACTCGCAAGCGATCGGGGGATCGTCGTTCGTGTCGCATTGCCTGCACGCGGCGGCGGCGATCGCGGCGGGGCTGTGCAACGTGGCGCTCGTGACCTACGGCTCGACCGCCGCCTCGGAGCGCTTCGCGATCGGCACCGGCACGGGCGGCTTCGTCCTCGAGCCGCCGGACAACTTCGAGGCGCCCTTCGGTCCGACGATCGTCGGCTCCTACGCGCTGGTCGCGCAGCGCCACATGCACGAGCACGGCACCACCAGCGAGCAACTGGCGGAGATCGCCGTGACGATGCGGAGACACGCCAGCCTGAACCCCCAGGCCAAGTACCGCGACCCGATCACGGTCGAGGACGTGCTCGCCTCGCGCATCATCTCCTCGCCGCTCCACCTCCTCGACTGCTGCGTCATCTCGGACGGCGGCGGGGCGCTGGTGCTGACCTCGGTCGAGCGGGCGCGGGACCTGCGCAAGAGGCCGGTCGTCATCCTCGGCGCCGCCGAGGCGCTCCGCCACGCCGAGATCGGCACGCGCGACCTCCTCGACATCGCCGCGCGCCAGTCGGGGCCGCTCGCGCTCGCGCGCGCGGGCGTCACGCACGCCGACGTCGACCTCGCCATGATCTACGACTCCTACACGATCACCGTGCTGGCGACGCTCGAGGCGCTCGGCTTCTGCGCGCCGGGCGAGGGCGGGTCGTTCTGCGCCGGCGGCCGGATCGGCCTCGGGGGCGCGCTGCCCGTGAACCCCGACGGGGGTGGGCTCTCCTCCAACCACCCCGGCATGCGCGGCATCTTCCTCGTCATCGAGGCGACGCGGCAACTCCGCGGCGAGGGCGGCCCGCGGCAGGTGAAGGATGCGAAGCTCGCTCTCGTGCACGGCACCGGCGGCATGCTCGGCCAGCGCCACAGCGGCGTCACGATGATCCTCGGGCGGGCGTGATGGCGGAATCGAAGCCCTACAAGAAGCCGCTCCCCCGCGTCGACGAGGAGTCGCGCGGGTACTGGGAGGCGCTCGCCCGCCACCAGCTCTACTTCCAGCGCTGCCGCGACTGCGGCACGAAGCGCTTCTATCC
>JBKPBB010000050.1:0-2190 GCA_046744245.1 Thermodesulfobacteriota bacterium | reverse complement strand
AGCCGCGCGGGAGGGCGCCGCTGCTCGTGGCACGTCGGTTGCTCAGTCGAGCCCGCATGCCTGAGACTACGCGCAGCCTGATCCGCACTCTCCGCCAACAGCTCGGCATGACGCAGGAGGAGTTCGCGCACCAGATCGCGGTCACCGTCTCGACCGTGAACCGGTGGGAGAACTCACACGCCGAGCCGTCGAAGCTCGCCTGGAAGGCGATCCGCGACCTGGCGGCGCAGCGCGGCCTGCCGACGGACGCGGGATCCGCGAGCGGAACGTACTGAGGCGGCGCCCCATCGGCCCGGTTCCACCTTGACCCACCCGGGTTGATGCGGGACAAGCGAGGCCGATGGTCCGCGCGTCCGGCCTCGTCGTCGTCCTGCTCGGCCTCCCCGCCCTCGGCTCCGCCGCGACCTTCCGCGCCCATCTCCGCCGGCCGCGGCACGGGCTCCAGGTCCGCCTCTCCCCGATCACCATCGCGCCCGGCTCGGAGCGCGAGGTCTGCCAGCTGGTCACGCTCCCCAACCGCAAGGCCATGGATGCGAGCGAGATCACGATGGCGATGCCGAGCGGCGCCACCTACACGAGCCACCACTTCGCGATCTTCCTCTACCAGGGCGAGCACCCCGAGGGCATCCCGAGCGGGCCGTTCGACCGCGTGGGCTGCGCCGGGGTCGGCGACCAGGTGGTGTCGCCGATCCTCGCTTTCGTGCAGCGCCCGAGGCAGACCATCCGCTTCCCGTCCGGCGTGGCGGTCGCGCTCGGCCCGCACCAGCGCCTGCTCCTCAACTCCCACTATCTGAACGGCGGCACGGAGCCGGTGACCATCGACGTCGCGGTCGACTTCCGCGCCGCGCGCAAGGGCACGGTGCGCCACCACGCGCGGAGCTTTCAGCTCGGCACGTTCGACATCGACGTGCCGCCCGGCCAGACGGGCAGCGCCAGCGCGTCGTGGCTCGCGCCCTTCCCGATGAACGTCGTGTGGCTCAGCACGCACAGCCACAAGCACACGCAGTCGGTGGACGTCGATCTGGTCCGCCAGGGCGTCGTCGGGCCGCAGGAGCTGGAGACACGCGTCTACTCCGAGCCGACCGTGAACCTCTACCCGACGCCGCTCCGCCTCGAGGCGGGCGACGGCTTCCACTGGACCTGCAACTATCTGAACGGCACGACCCGCACGCTCACCTTCGGCGTCACCAGCGACGACGAGATGTGCTTCACCGTCGGCTTCTTCTACCCCGACGACGACGCGGCGCCGCTCCCGGCCGTGCCGGGCTGCTTCGGGGGCGGCGGCGGGCTCGTCTGCCCGTTCAATCACTGAGGGCCGCCGGCGGTGTGCCGGGGCGACCTCCTCGGGTGGAGGTTCCTCGTCAGCCTCGGAAGCGGGGCATGATCTCGGTCGCGAACAGCTCGATCGAGCGCATCACCTGCGCATGCGGGATGCGGTCGGCCTGCATGAGCGCGATGAAGTGGTCGAGCCCCGCCTTCTGGTAGCGCTCGACCTTGCGGATACAGTGGTCGACGTCGCCGACGATCACCATGTCCTCCTGGTCGAGGTCGTCGAAGGTGCACTCGCCGCGCTGCATCTTGACGATGATCGGGTACTCCTTGGCGATGAGATCGCGATAGGGCGTCGACTTGATCTCGAGCTCGGCGTAGTCGCGCTGCATGCCGCGCCCGCTCGGGTCGGCGAAGCCGCCGAGCACGCGGAAGGCGTAGAGGAGATAGTTGATCGCGGCCTCGGTGCCGCCATTGGCGACCGCCCGCTCCTTCGTCTCCGCGACGTGCACGATGGTGAAGGCGCCGACCCGGTCGTTGACGAACTTGCCGACCGGCTTCGCCTGCGCGAGCGCGGCGCGGTAGGCGCGCACGCGTTCGGCGAGCTGGGGGACGCTCACGAAGATGGTGAGACCCAGGATGCCGATGCCGTTGCGGCCCGCGATCTCCCAGGACTGCGGGCTGGTGGCCGCCATCCAGATGGGCGGGTGCGGCTTCTGGAGCGGCTTGGGGAGGATGCTGCGCGGCGGCACGGTGACGAACCGCCCCGCGTGCTCGAACGGGTCCTCCGTCCACATGCGCGGGATCATCTCGAGCGACTCCTGCCACATCTCGCGCGAGAGGTCGGTGTCCACCTCGAAGCCCGCCTGCTCGAACTGGCTCGAGCGGCCGGTGCCGAACTCGACCCGCCCGTCGGAGAGG
>JBKPBB010000042.1:0-4072 GCA_046744245.1 Thermodesulfobacteriota bacterium | reverse complement strand
CCTTCGCCCGCCACCTGGCGCCGCTCGTCGACCGCCTCCTCGCCCGCCAGCGCGAGCGCGCCGGCGCGGACCCGACCACGCCGGTGCGCGCCACGCTCCGTGCGCCCGACATGATCGGACGCAGCGCGGCGCTGGCCACGGCCCTCCGCCACGCGGCCCTGGTGGCGCCCCTCGACGTGCACGTGCTCCTGACCGGCGAGACGGGCACCGGGAAGAGCCAGCTCGCGCGCGTGATCCACGACAACGGGCCGCGCGCCGCGCACCCCTTCGTCACGCTCAACTGCGCCGCGCTGCCCGAGACGCTCATCGAGAGCGAGCTCTTCGGGGCGCTCCCCGGTGCGCACTCGACGGCCACGCGGCGCATCGAGGGCAAGGTCGAGAGCGCGGAGCGCGGCACGCTCTTCCTCGACGAGATCGGCGAGCTGTCGACCGCTGCGCAGGCGAAGCTCCTCCACCTCCTGCACGCGAAGGAGTACTACCCGCTCGGCGGCACGAGGCCGCTGCGCGCGAACGTGCGGGTCATCGCCGCGACCAACACCGACCTGCAGCAGGCGGTCGCGGAGCGCCGCTTCCGCGAGGACCTCTTCTACCGCCTGCAGGTGCTCCCGATCCGCGTCCCGTCGCTCGCCGAGCGGCGCGACGACATCCCGCTCCTCGCCGCCCACTTCGGCGCGCAGGCCTGCGCGCGCCACGGCCTCCCGCGGCTCGCGCTCTCACCCAACGCGCTGCGCGCGGCCGAGTCGGCCGAGTGGCCCGGCAACATCCGGCAGCTCCAGAACGCGGTCGAGGCGGCCCTCATCCGGGCGGCAGGCGAGCATGCGAAGCAGGTGGAGCGCGTGCACCTCTTCCCCGATTCCGTCGCGGCGGCGGTGCCGGACGCGGCGGCCACTTTCCAGGAGGCGACTCGGCGCTTCCAGGCGCGTTTGCTGCACGACGCCTTGGAGGCGCAGGGCTGGAACGTGGTCGACACCGCGCGTCGCCTGGATCTCGCGCGCTCGCACATCTACAACCTGATCCGGGCCTTCGGGCTGGAGCGCGGGCGGCGGTGAGCGCGGGCGACTAGCGGAGCTCGGCGAGGAGCGCCGCCGCCTCGCGGACGTCGTGCGTGTCGTGCCCCTCGGTGAACCAGCCGTACACCGGGGCGAGCAGGTCGCGCGCAGCATCGCGCTTGCCCTGGTCGCGCAGCAGCCGGGCCCAGCTCATCGCGGCGCGCAGCTCGTACGACCGCGCGCTCTGCCGGCCGGCCAGTTCGAGTGCCGCGCGGAACGCGGTCTCGGCCCCGGCCTCGTCCCCGCGCCGGCGCAGGAGCTCGCCCTCCAGCCGATGCAGCTCGGCCTGGTGAAAGCAGTCGAGTAGCGTCTGGCAGCGGGCGAGGGCGTCGCGGACGATCGGCAGGGCCTCGTCCGTCGCGCCCCGGGTGAGGTGCGCTTCGATGAGCGCCGAGCGATGGTAGTCGTACGTGCCGTGGACGCCGGCTCTCTCGAAAAAGGTCAGCCCCTTTTTCATCTTGGCGATCCCCGCCTCGACATCGCCCTGCTGGACCGCGGCCCATCCCTGCGTGCAGAGAGCTGCTCCGAGCCAGGAAGTGGACAGCGCGAGGCAGCGTGCCGTGAGCTCGGGCACTCGCCCGAGCTCGCGGCGCGCGCGCGCCAGGTTCGCCGCGTACGCGAGCGCCGCCGCCAGCGCGCCGGGGTTCGCCGTCCGCTCCGCGATCGCCAGCATCGCGTCGCAGGTGTCGCGCGCTCGCTCGGGGTAGCCCAGGATCCAGAGCGTCCACGCGAGGATCGCGTAGACAAATATCCCGCCATCGTATCCGTACTGCTCGACGAAGGACCGGTAGCCTTCCGTGTGATACCATTCGGTGGCCTTCGTCATCTCGTCCCGCGCCTCGACGAAATCGCCAAGGTAGAAGGCCCGGACCCCCGCCCAGCCGTGCAGCGAGAGCATCGTCACCGGGTCGCGGAACCGCTCGGCCCGCTGCCGCATGTTCTCGACGAGAATTGCTGTCGCCTGGCGATCGCTCCGCGCGATCTGAACGTTCCAGACGCCCGCGAGGACGCGTAAGGGCACGTCTTCGCCGCCGAGGACTTCACAGAGCCGGAGGGCGTGGGTGAACTTCTCCTCGACCTCGGGTGCTCCGAAACCGCGCGTGAGGAGCAGAGCCGTGCCGAGCGACTCGGTGAACCCCAGTTCATGCTGCGTCCGCTGGCGCGACTCGGGCAGACGCTCGAGCAGCGCCAGGCCGCGCTCGAAGAGCCGGATCGCCTCCACGTAGGCGCCGCGCACCATCGTCCGGTCCCCGGCGCGATTCCAGTACGCGACCGCCGTGTCGAGGTCCCCACCGTGCTCGAAGTGCAGCGCCAGGATGTCGGGCTGATTCCGCTCGACCTCTGGAAAGCGCTCCCGGAGGGTCGTTGCCACCCGCAGGTGGAGCCTCTGGCGGGCCGAGCGGATCATCGATTCGTACGCGGCTTCGCGCACGAGCGCGTGCCTGAACACGTAGCTCTCGCTCGGCGCGCTGCGGCGGTGATAGACGATGCCGGCGTCGAGCAGCTCGCGCAGGTCCTCGCGCAGGATCGCCTCGTCCTCGGTCGCCGCGGCCCGCAGCATGTCCCCGCGGAACTCGCGGCCGAGCACGGCGGCGAGCTGGGCGGTCGCGCGCCCGGTCGGCGAGAGCGCGTCCAGACGCGCGCTGAGCAGGTCGCGGAGCGTGCCGGGAATGTCGAGGCTCGCCACGTCGAGCACGGCCCCGTCGGCGGCTCCCGTGGCCACGCCACTCTCCATCAGCACCCGCGTCACCTCCTCGACGAAGAGCGGCACCCCGTCCGTCCTCCGGATGACCTCCGCGATCACCGCGCGCGGCAGCGGCCGTCCGCTCGCGAGGCCCGCGTTCACCATCGCCTCGACCTCGTCGCGCTCGAGGCGTCCGAGCGGGATCGGTGCGACTTCGCCGACCGGCCACGGCGAGGTGAACTCCGGGCGCGCGGTCGCCACGAGCAGGATGCGGGGCGCGTCGGCGCCGACGAGGTCGCCGCTCCCCACCTCGCGCACGATGAGCGAGAGCAGCTCGAGCGTCGTCGGGTCGGCCCAGTGGACGTCCTCGAACGCCATCACGACCGGCCGGTCCGCCGCTCTCCGGACGAGCAGGCGGAGGAGGATGTCGAAGGCGAGCTCCTTCTCGCGCTTGGGTGTGAGCTGGGAGCGCGGCCAGCGCGGGTCGGGCGGCAGCGAGAGCGCGGCGGCGAGCGGGGGCAGGGTCTCGGCCGGGTCGAGCCCGCGGCGCCGGAGCATCGACTCGAGCGGCTCGCCGATCGCCGCGATCATGTCGGCGATCGGGCGGAGCGGGCTGTCCTGCTGCTCCGCGACGCAGCGGGCCTCGAACCAGACGTCGGCCGGCACGCGCCGCCGCAGCTCGCGCACGAGGCGCGACTTGCCGATCCCCGGCTCGCCGGTGACGAGCACCGCCCCGCCGCGGCCCGCCTGCATCCGCCGCCAGGCGTCGAGGAGCTGGGCGAGTTGCTGGCGCCGCCCGACGAGCGGCGTCTCGCACACGAGCGGGATCGAGCCGAGGCCAGCGCGGGGCCGCAGCTCGCCGGTCACCCGGAACACGGGCAGGGCGCGCGAGAGCTCGGGCAGGCGGTGCTCGCCCGCCGGCTCGACCGAGAGCGCACCGCGGATGAGCCGCTGGGTGTCCTGGCTGGCGAGGATCTCGCCGGGCTGCGCGAGCTCCTGCAGCCGGGTCGCCACCTGCGGCGTCACGCCGACCAGGTCGAGCGCCTCGCCGTGGAGCCCCGGCCGCGGCTCGTGCGCGATCACGAGACCCGTATGGATGCCGATCCGGACCTCGAGCCGGAGCCGGCGGTCCGCGGCGAGCCGCGCGCTCGCGCGCTCGACCTCGCCGGCGATCCGGAGCGCCGCGCGCGCCGCGCGCCGGGCGTCGTCCTCGCGTGCCTGCGGGTAGCCGAAGGCGAGCAGCACGGAGCCGCCGCCGGCGGCGGCCACCACTCCGCCGCCGCCGGCCGCGAGCTGTGCCCAGAGCGCGTGCTGCGCGTGCAGGAGCTGGTCCAGCTCC
>JBKPBB010000344.1:0-3053 GCA_046744245.1 Thermodesulfobacteriota bacterium | reverse complement strand
GCCCAGGTGCCGCCGGCGACCGCGAGCACGAGCGCGGCCGCGGCGAAGGCCCGCGCCCCGGCCCGCCGCCGCCACCAGCCGGCGCGCACGTCGGCCTCGAAGCGGGAGGCGAGCGGGAGCACGGTCACGAACCAGGCGAGGACGACCGTGTCGAGGCCGAGGCAGAGGAGGCAGAGGCTGCCGAGAACCATCATCGCGCCGGCGAGCACGAGCGCGAAGCCCAGGCTGGCGGAGACGAGCCCCCGGAGGAGGAGGTCCGCGAGCCCGCCCGCGCTTGCGGCGAGCGCGCCGGGGAGCGCGAGCGCCGCGCCCGCGGCGAAGCCCGCGATGCCCCACGCCGGCACCGGCGCGCCCAGCACGACGCTGTAGCGGCTCCCGAGGACGGTGTCGCAGTTGACGATGCCGCCCAGGTTGCAGAAGCTCGTGTAGCCCGAGCCTTCGCCGAGACGGCGATGGACCTCGAATGCGACGGCGCTCAGCACCACGCCGGCGAGCGCGAGGGCGAGCGCGATCCGGTGACGGGTGGGGCTGGGACGCATCGCGGCGAGGGCCCGGAGTGTAACGGGGCCCCCGCCCCCTTTCAATCGCGACGAGCGCGCCGGCGCGTGCCTAGAACTGGTAGGTGAGGACCAGCTCGGTCTCGGAGCGGCTGTTGTTGAGGCCGCCGAGGCCCCAGCTCTCGAAGATGGGCGTGCTGCGGCCCTTCGGCGTGACGAAGTAGCGCTGCGCGACGTTGAGGACGAAGTCGTCGCGCACGACGTAGGTGACGGTCCAGAACGGCTCCATGCTCCACTGGTTCACCCAGTCGACCGCCATGCCCGCGACCGGGACGATGCTGCCGCCGCGGTAGAAGGTGAAGGCCGCGAGGGTGAAGATGCTCTCCCAGTCGCGGATCTTGTCGCGGAAGGACGGCGCCTCGGGCGTGTTGCCGAGGCGCGGAGTGGAGGGCAGGTCGAGGCCGCCCACCAGGCACGAGCCGATCTGCTTCTTCGCGGCGCTCGGCAGGTTGGCGACGGTCTGCGCGTTGCAGCTCGGGTTGTTCACCAGGTAGTGCCAGAAGAACTGCCCGGTGATGAAGACCGTGCTCTTCTTGTTGACGGGCTTGATCCAGGTCGGGCGATCGAAGGCGATCATGCCCTTCCACATGTTCTTTCGCCGCACGCCCGGGAGGGCGGGACGGTCGATCGTGGTCTCCTTCGCCACGTCGAAGAACGGGAGGCCGAAGTCGTAGACCGTCTCGTAGCGGAACACGGTCTGCGTGAACGTCTCGTCCGAGTAGTTCCCCGAGGTGCCGATGGTGTGGATGTAGGGCGCGAAGAACTCGGCGGGGAAGATCCCCGCCTGCTCGAGCCTTTGCGTGCGGAGGCTGTTGGCCGGGGTCTTGGCGAGCCCGCGCAGCGGCGCGTAGTTGGTGCCGTCGTCGCCGCCCCACCGCTGGTAGAGGTAGTTGAGCGTGAACTCGAGCCCGAAGGGCGCGAGCGCGTGGTAGCGGACGCCGACCTGGCTGTTGTCGATCGGGTTGCGCGCGTAATCGCCCTGCTCGAAGAGGCGCGTGCTGTCCATGAGCGTCGTGCACATCCCGAGGCCCTTGTTCGGCCCCGAGGGGACGTGTATCCGCGAGGCGCCGCACACGCCGCCGAAGAAGACGCCGTCGATCGGGTTGGTGAGCGGGTTCAGGATGGGCAGGCCCCACGGGCGGGGCAGGAAGGCCTGCTTCGCCGGATACCAGTCGCCCGGGTTCCAGTACCACTCGAGGAAGTTCTGCGAGAGCCGCCACACGTCGCCGACCTCGTAGAGGAACTTGAACATCCAGAAGGGGCGCCGGAGCTCGTCCCAGCCGTAGGTCGCGGGCCCGGGGATCTCCTGCGTGAAGTGCCAGGTGAGGTCGAGGGTGTTGGCGCGGTCGAGCATGCGGAAGTTGTCGGTCTCGCCCCACACGATCTGCTGGCGGCCGGCGCGGACGCTGAGGGGCAGGTTCCGGAACTTGAGGTCGATGTAGAACTCGCGCAGCTGGTTGTCGAACTTGAGCGCGTCGCGCTCGCCGCGCGAGAGGCCGCTCACCTCGAGCACGCTGCGCGGAAGGCCGAGGAGCTTTCGGTACTCGTCGAGCGTCATCTTGTTGCCGTAGGCGCGGCCGTGGATGTCCTCCTTCTGGATGAAGCCCGGGGTGGTGTCGTAGATGCTGTCGTAGACGCCGCGCCAGATGACCGACAGGTGCGAGGTGTCGATGAAGGGGATGTCGTACTTGTTGTAGAACTTGCCGGACTGGAGCCAGTCGTAGTCGAGGTGGATGTGGGCGACGTTCCGGTTCATGATGAACTGGTACGTGTCCTGGTCGGGCGTGCGGACGATGTCCATCGTCTGGAGGTTGCCCGAGAGCTGGATCGGCCCGAACTTCTGCGTTGCTCGGGCGGACGGCGGGACGAGGCAGGAGAGCACCGCGAGCGTGACAGCAACCGCTGAGCGTCGCATCGACATTCCCCCCTTCCGTGGTCTGGCCGATGTGCTGCGTTGCCGGCTCTAGCTAGCCCGCAGAGCCGTGGATTCCGATGTTTGCATGGCGGGCGGCGGGGGTGAATCCCCTGCCGCCCGCCCGGTCGTCACCTCTTTCAGGGCGTCTTCAGGAGCGTCTGCTTCCCGGGGAGGATGAGGGCTCCCGGTCCCGGGAGACCGGTCACGCTGTCGATCGTCCCCACGCCGGTCGCAGCCTCGCAGAAGGTGGTGACGAGGATGCCACCGGTGCTGGTCTTCGGATACATGGGATCCGGCCAGACCGGCGCGGGCGGATCGGTCTTCCCCGTCCGGACGATGGCGCCGCCGCCGGCCGTCGGGTAGCAGGGCGTGCCCGAGTACATCCTCGAGATGATCGTCAACTTCCAGATGGCGATCCACCGCGCGCTCGAGCCGGACGACCTGACCGGGACGGCGGTGTGGCTCGCGTCGGACGACTCGAAGATGGTGACGGGGCAGGTCATCCCGGTCGACGGCGGGATGATCATGCTCGGCTAGCATCCTGACGTCAGATCACCTCGGCCTCGCGCAGCCGCGCGATG
>JBKPBB010000215.1:0-2826 GCA_046744245.1 Thermodesulfobacteriota bacterium | reverse complement strand
CTCACCTTGGCGAACTGCTCCTTGGTGGTGCCGTACAGCTCCATGTGGTGGCGGCCGCCGTCGCCGAACATCACGGCCGCCGCGGGAGGCCGCTTCTTCGCCTCCTCGTCGTACTTCTCCTTGAGCCCCGTCAGCTGGCCGTCGAGCGGGCCCTTCTCCATCTTCTCGAAGCCGAAAGCGAGCACGCACTCGTTCATCCCGGAGGCGACCGCCTGGTAGCCGAGATGCAGCGCGCTCGAGCCCGTCGAGCAGTAGCTGTGCACGTTGTAGACGGGGATGCCGCCGAGGCCCATGTAGTAGAGGGCGCGCTGGCCCTGGCAGCTCATGCCGTTCACGTAGCCGGCGAACGCCTGCTCGAACTTGTCGGGGGTGACGCCGGCCATGCCGAGCGCGTCGGTTACCGCCTCCTTCACCAGGTCGGTGAAGTCTTTGTCGCAGCGCTCGAACTTGGTCATGCCGACGCCGATCACGCACACGCTTCGCTTCGCCATGGCTCCTCGAGTCCTCCTTGGGTCGCGGCGGGAGCGTAGCGGCCACGCTCGGCCGCGGCAAGACCCACGCCCGGGAAGCGGGGAGCGTGGTCGAAGGAGTGCGCGTGTAGCCAAAGCGAGCGGATGATCTCGTCCTCGATGCGAAACGGGAGCGGGAACCCGCGCCGAGCCTAGCCACGCACGAGTGCGACGCCGGCCTCGAGTGCGCGGCGCCACTCCGCGTCCCCTTGCACCGACGCTCGCGGCCGCGGCGGCTCGGGCGACGACCCGTGCGCGCCGAGCGCGCGCTGCCACCAGCCGACGTCGTGCCAGCGCCCGTGCTTGTAGCCGACGGCGCGCAGCACCCCGGCCGGCGCGAAGCCCATCCGCTCGTGAAGGCCCACGCTCGCCGGGTTGGGGAGCGCGATGATGCCGACCGCGCCGCGGAAACCCTGCAGCGCGAGGCAACCGAGCAGCGACGTGTACAGGCCGAGGCCGACACCCTTGCGGTGGTGCTCCTGGTGCACGTACACCGTCACCTCGACCGTCCACTGGTAGGCGCGCCGCGGGTGGAAGCGCCCGCCGTAGGCGTAGCCGAGCATGCCGCCGCCCGCCTCGCAGAGGAGCCAGAGCCCGACCTCGAGCGTCGCCCGGACGCGACGGCGGAACTCCTCCTCGGAGGGCGGCTCGGTCTCGAAGGAGATGGCCGTATCGCGCACGTAGGGCGCGTAGATCGCGAGCATCGCGGCCGCGTCCTCCTCGCGCGCGAGGCGGATGATCGCCATCGGCGCCGTCATACCCAAGCGGACCCGAGCACGCTATAGTCCCGCGCCGCCGGGCGTGCCGGCCCGGGAGGAGGCGAGCGATGGCGACCGACACCGACGATCTCCGCTTCGAGCTCACGGACCGGGTGGCGACGCTCACGCTCAACCGCCCCGAGAAGCTGAACGCGCTCTCCGAGGCGATGATCGCCGCTGGCATCGACCACCTCCGCCGCTGCGCCGAGGACGCGGAGGTGGGCGCCGTGCTCGTCACCGGCGCCGGGCGCGCGTTCTGCGCGGGCGGAGACGTGTCCGCCATGGGCGCGCCGGCCCGGGAAGCCCTCACCTTCGAGCAGCGCGTCGACCGGCAGCGTGCCGGGCAGGAGCTCTCGCGGCTGCTGGCGGAGATCCCGAAGGTCACGATCGCCGCCGTGAACGGGGCGGTGGTGGGCGCGGGCCTCGGGATCGCGCTCTCGTGCGACCTGGTCTTCGCCTCGGACCGGGCCCGCTTCGGGACCGCCTTCGCCAAGGTGGGCTTCGGCGGCGACTACGGCACCACCTGGCAGCTCACGCGCCGGGTCGGGCCGGCCAAGGCGAAGGAGCTCTTCTTCCTGGCCGACCTCGTCTCGGCGGAGGAGGCCGCGGGGCTCGGCCTCGTGAACCGCGTCTTCCCGCACGACGCCTTCCTGGACGAGGTGCGCAAGATCGCCACGCGCATCGCGCACGGGCCGCTCGTCAGCTACCGCTACATGAAGGAGAACGTGAACCAGTCGCTCACCGCCGACTTCCGCACCATGCTCGACCGCGAGGCCGTGACGCACCTCCGCTGCGGGCAGACCGCCGACCACCGCGAGGGCGTCGCCGCCTTCCTGGAGAAGCGCGAGCCGCGCTTCCAGGGCCGCTGAGCGCCATGCACATCCGCCAGATCGCGCTGGTGGCGCGGGAGCTCGAGCCGGTGGTCGCCGACCTGACCGCCGTGCTCGGCATCGAGGTCGGGTTCCGCGACCCGGGCGTGGCCGAGTTCGGCCTGCACAACGCCGTCATGCCGGTGGGGGAGACCTTCCTCGAGGTGGTCTCGCCCGTGCGCGAGGGCACCACCGCCGGCCGCCTGCTCGACAAGCGCCGAGGCGACGGCGGCTACATGGTGATCCTGCAGACCGCCAACCTGCGCGCGGACCGCGCGCGCCTGGCCGCGCTCGGCGTACGCATCGTCTGGCAGGTCGAGCTCGACGACATCGCGACCGCCCACCTCCATCCGCGCGACCTGGGCGGCGCCATCGTCTCGCTCGACCAGCCCGTGCCACCGGAGTCGTGGCGCTGGGGCGGCCCCGAGTGGCGGGCGAAGGTCCGCACGGAGGTGGTGCGCGGCATCGCGAGCGTGACCATCCAGGCGGACGATCCGCCGCGCATGGCGGCCCGCTGGGCGGAGGTGCTCGGGCTGGCGGCGCCGCGGCGCGCCGACGGGGCGAGCACGCTCGCGCTCTCGCCGGGCGCCATCCGCTTCGTGCCGGTCGCCGACGGCCGCGGCGAGGGCGTGTGCGCCTTCGGCGTCACCGCGACGGACGCCGAGCGCTGTCTCTTATACACATCTGACG
>JBKPBB010000156.1:0-2879 GCA_046744245.1 Thermodesulfobacteriota bacterium | reverse complement strand
TTCCGGGTGCTGCGGCCGAAGGCCCGCTCGGCCTTCTCCGCAGCCGCCTCGGCGCGCTGCGCGGCCGCCTCGACACGGCTCGCCGCGGATTCCGCCCGTTTGGCCGCATCCTCGGCCCGGGTCGCCGCCTGCTCGGCGCGGGTGGCCGTCCCCTTGTCCCCGCTCGCGCACCCAGTACCGATCACCGTCACGAGCATCAGGCCTGCTACACTGGCACCGATCGACCGTAAGCGCATCCCGCTACCTCCTGTTGTTGGTCACCCCAGCCGGGGGGCTAGAAAAAATCGCCATTCCCTTGTCACAAAAGGCGCGGCCGAGCAATCCCCGCCCGCCCAGCCAGCTAGTAATCGTCGTCCATGTCCTCGCCGCCCGGCGGCGCGGCGGCGCCCTTCTTCTTCTCCGGCTTCTCGGCGATCGCGGCCTCGGTGGTGAGGAGCAGGCCGGCGACGCTGGCGGCGTTCTGCAGCGCGGTGCGGACCACCTTGGCGGGGTCGATGACGCCCGCCTTCAGGAGCGGCTCGTAGGTCTCGGTGACCGCGTTGAAGCCGAGGTCGTCCTTGCCCGCGCGCACGTGGGCCAGCACGACCGCGGGCTCGTGCCCGGCGTTGGCGGCGATCTGCCCGAGCGGCTCCTCCATCGCCGCCCGCACCACCGCCACGCCCTGAGCGCGCTCGCCCTCGAACTTCAGGCCCTCCAGCGCCTTCTGTGCGCGCAGCAGGGCGACGCCGCCGCCCGGGACGATACCCTCCTCGACCGCCGCGCGCGTTGCGTGCATGGCGTCCTCGACGCGCGCCTTCTTCTCCTTCATCGCCACCTCGGTGGCCGCGCCCACCTTGATGACCGCGACGCCGCCCGCGAGCTTCGCCAGCCGCTCCTGGAGCTTCTCGCGATCGTAGTCGGACGTCGTCTCCTCGATCTGCATCTTGAGCTGCTTGATGCGCCCCTGGATGTCCGGCTTTTTGCCCGCGCCGCCGACGATCGTGGTGTTGTCCTTGTCCATGACGACGCGGGTCGCGCGTCCCAGGTCCTTGAGCGTGATGTTCTCGAGCTTGGCCCCGATCTCCTCGGCGATGAGCCGCCCGCCGGTCAGGATCGCCATGTCCTCCAACATCGCCTTCCGCCGGTCGCCGAAGCCGGGGGCCTTGGCGGCTGCGCAGCGGAGCGTGCCGCGCAGCTTGTTCACGACCAGCGTCGCGAGCGCCTCGCCCTCGACCTCCTCGGCGATGATCGCGATCGGCTTGCCGGCCTGCGCCACGCGCTCGAGCAGGGGCAGGAGGTCGCGCATGCTCGAGATCTTCTTCTCGAAGAAGAGGAGGAGAGGGTCCTCGAGCTCGACCGTCATCTTGTCGGGGTTGGTCACGAAGTAGGGGGAGAGGTAGCCGCGGTCGAAGCGCATGCCCTCGACCACCTCGAGGGTGGTGTCGAGCCCCTTTGCCTCCTCGACCGTGATCACGCCGTCCTGGCCCACCTTGTCCATCGCCTCGGCGAAGAGCTCCCCGATGGCGGCATCGCCGTTGGCCGAGACGGTGCCGACCTGGGCGATGCGCTCCCGCTCCTTGACCGGCTTCGCTTGCGACTTCACCGCCTCGACGGCCTTCTCGACCGCGGCGTCGATGCCGCGCTTCAGCTCCATGGCATCGAAGCCCGCGGCGAGGAGACGGAGGCCCTCGCGGAAGATGGCGCGGGCGAGGATGGTCGCGGTGGTGGTCCCGTCCCCTGCGACGTCGGAGGTCTTCTGCGCCACCTCGCGCACCATCCGGGCGCCGATGTTCTCGAACTTGTCCTCGAGCTCGATCTCCTTGACCACGGTGACCCCGTCCTTGGTGACCGTGGGGGCGCCCCAGCTCCTCTGCATCATGACGTTGCGCCCACGGGGTCCGAGCGTCACTCGGGCGGCGTCGGCGAGCAGATTCACCCCCGCCAGGATGCCCTCACGGGCCCTCTCATGAAGCAGCACGAGCTTGGCTGGCATGGCTCCTCCTCCCGGTCCCGAGACGCGCTCGGATCCCCCTCCTTTTAGCACCCGGCTGCCCGGGGCCAAGGGTTCACCCCCGGGGGCAGGACGGCGGCCCTGCTGGCCGATGCCGACGATCCTTCCAGGGCGTTACAGATCGGAAGCTTGTTCGTCTAGACCTCATGTTCTCCATGGGATTCGATCACTTGCCCCGTCGAGCGCTGTGCGGGAGCCAAACCGTCGTTGACGGGGAGGGGCCGACCCCCTAAAATGGCTTGTCTACACGAGGGTCGGAGGGCCCTGAATGGTGGGTACGTTCAAGGTGGGTGAGAAGGTCGTCTACCCGGCGCATGGCGTCGGCGTCATCGAGGGGGTCCAGACCAAGGTCATCTCTGGCAGCGAGCGCAAGTTCTACATGCTGCGCATCATCGACAGCGACATGACCATCATGATCCCGACGGAGAACGTGCAATCGGTCGGGCTGCGCCGCATCATCGGCAAGGACATGGTCGCCAAGGTCTACCGGATCCTCCGCGACAAGAAGGTCGAGATCGACCAGCAGACCTGGAACCGCCGCTACCGGGAGTACACCGAGAAGATCAAGACCGGCAGTGTGCTCGAGATCGCCAAGGTGCTGCGCGATCTCTTCGTGCTGAAGGGGGACAAGGAGCTCTCCTTCGGCGAGCGGAAGATGCTCGATACCGCCCGCAACCTCCTCGTGAAGGAGCTCGCGATCGCGAAGTCGCACAGTGAGGAGAAGATCATGGAGGAGCTCCGGGGCATCTTCGCCAACTGACCTGGGTCCGTCCCGCGTGCCTAGCGGATGCGAGGGGCCGGGGGTCGATCCCCCGGCCCCTCGTGTATTAGGCACCCCGAGCGGCATGGCACCCCGCCCTCGACGCCGGCGCGTTCCGGCGCGCTTATG
>JBKPBB010000009.1:0-3318 GCA_046744245.1 Thermodesulfobacteriota bacterium | reverse complement strand
GCCTCGAGCCGCGCGCGCGCCGAGACGCTGAAGCTCGCCGCCGCGGGCGCCACGCTGGTGGCCTGGAGCGACGACGCGTATCCGCCCGCGCTCCGCCACATCGCCCAGCCGCCCCTCGTGTTGGCCGTGCGCGGGCGTATGGGCGGGCCCGCCGAGCCGGCGATCGCCATCGTCGGCGCGCGGCGCGCGAGCGACTACGGCCGGGGCATGGCCGCGGAGCTGGCGCGCGAGTTCGCAGAGGCCGGCGTCACGGTGGTGAGCGGCCTCGCCACCGGCGTCGACGCCGCGGCCCACCATGCCGCCCTCGCGGCCGGCGGCCGGACGGTCGCGGTCCTCGGCACGGGCATCGACCGCGTCTATCCCAAGTGGCATCGCGAGCTGGCCCGAGCCGTCGCGGGCCAGGGCGCGCTGGTGAGCGAGTTCCCCTGCGGGTCGCCGCCCCTCCAGTTCCACTTCCCGCGCCGCAACCGCATCATCAGCGGGCTCACGCGCGGTACCATCGTGGTCGAGGCCGCCGACGACAGCGGCTCGCTCATCACCGCGGGCCACGCCCTGGAGCAGGACCGGCAGGTGTTCGCCGTGCCGGGGCCGGTGGGTGTGCCGGCGCACTGCGGGCCGAACCGTCTGATCCAGCAGGGCGCGAAGCTCGTGGTGAGCGCAAGGGACGTCATCGAGGACCTCTGGCCGGAGCTGCTGCCGCGGCTCCGCGCGCGGCGGGCCGCCGACGCGGAGGCCGCACTCAGCGCGCCGGAGCGGCAGATCCTCGCCGCCATCGGCCCAGAGGGGCGGCACGTCGACGACGTCATCCGCCAGGCCGCGGTGCCGCCGGGCGCGGCGCTCGAGACCCTCCTCGCACTCGAGCTGCTCGGTCTGGTCCGCCAGCTCCCCGGCAAGCGCTTCTGCCGGCGCGCCGCCTGAAGCCCATGGCCAAGAACCTCGTCATCGTCGAGTCGCCGGCCAAGGCCAGGACGCTCGGCAAGTACCTCGGGCGGAACTACCAGGTGAAGGCCTCGATCGGCCACGTGATGGACCTGCCCAAGTCGAAGCTCGGGGTCGACATCGAGCGCGACTTCGCACCCGAGTACCACGTCATCCAGGGCAAGGCGAAGGTGCTCGAGGAGATCAAGAAGGCCGCCAAGGACAAGGAGAACGTCTACCTGGCGCCCGACCCCGACCGCGAGGGCGAGGCGATCGCCTGGCACATCGCCCAGAAGCTCGGTGCGCGGCGGAAGAACGTCCACCGCGTGCTCTTCAACGAGATCACGAAGAAGGCGGTCCTCGCGGCGCTCAAGACTCCCGGCAAGCTCGACCAGAACCGCTTCGACGCGCAGCAAGCTCGGCGGATCCTCGACCGACTCGTTGGCTACAAGCTCTCACCGCTCCTCTGGGACAAGGTGCGCCGCGGGCTCTCGGCGGGGCGCGTGCAGTCGGTCGCCGTCCGCATCATCTGCGAGCGCGAGCGCGAGATCCGCGCCTTCACGCCCGAGGAGTACTGGACCGTCGAGGCCCGGCTCGAGGCGGGCGAGCCGCCGCCCTTCGCGGCGCGGCTGGCCGAGGTCGGGGGCCAGAAGCTCGACCACAAGAGCTTCCGCCTCGACGCGAAGGCGCGCGTGGACGAGGTGCTCGCGGGGCTCGCCGGCGCCGACTGGACCGTCACCCGGGTCGAGCGCAAGGAGCGTCGCCGCCACCCGACGCCGCCCTTCATCACCTCGCGCCTCCAGCAGGAGGCGTCGCGCAAGCTCGGCTTCCAGCCCTCGCGCACCATGCGGGTCGCGCAGCGCCTCTACGAAGGCGTCGAGCTCGGTCCCGAGGGCTCGGTCGGCCTCATCACCTACATGCGCACCGACTCGACGCGCATCGCGGGCGAGGCGCTCGCCGCCGCGCGCGACTACATCCAGGGCCGCTACGGCGCGCCCTACCTGCCCGAGTCGCCGCAGGTGTACCGCTCGAAGAAGGACGCGCAGGACGCGCACGAGGCGATCCGGCCCACAGCGATGGACTACGAGCCCGAGCGCGTCGCCTCCTACCTCGACAAGGACGAGCTCGCGCTCTACACGCTCATCTGGAACCGCTTCGTGGCGAGCCAGATGGAGTCGGCGGTCTACGACGCCACCGCGGTGGACATCGAGGCGGGTACCTGCCGCTTCCGGGCCACCGGCCAGATCCTCAAGTTCGACGGCTTCATCCGCGTCTACACCGAGGGCCGCGACGACGAGCAGCGCGATCCCGAGGAGGAGGGCGAGGGTCAGCTCCCGCCGCTCGCCGAGGGCGACCGGCTGCGCCTCCTCGAGCTGGTCCCCGAGCAGCACTTCACGCAGCCGCCGCCCCGCTTCACGCAGGCGACGCTCGTGAAGGAGCTCGAGGAGAAGGGCATCGGGCGCCCGTCCACCTATGCCAGCATCGTGGGCACCATCCTCAACAAGGAGTACGTGTTCGAGGACGACCAGCGGCGCCTCAAGCCGACCGAGCTCGGCTTTCTGGTGACCGACCTCCTCGTCGAGGCGTTCCCCGACGTGCTGAACGTCGAGTTCACGGCCGGCATGGAGGACCAGCTCGACCGCATCGAGGAAGGCGAGGAGCACTACGTCGACGCGCTCCGCCGCTTCTGGGGGCCGTTCGCCAAGGACCTCGAGCAGGCCGAGGTCCAGATGCGCGACGTGAAGCGCGAGGAGCGCCCGACCGACCTCGTGTGCGAGAAGTGCGGCCAGCCGATGGTCATCAAGTGGGGCCGGCGGGGCGAGTTCCTCGCCTGCCGCGGCTACCCCGAGTGCAAGAACACGAAGAACTTCCGGCGCGCCGACGACGGGACCATCCGGCCGGTCGAGCCCGAGACCACGAACGAGGTCTGCGAGCAGTGCGGCCGCCCCATGCAGGTGCGCTTCGGCCGCTACGGCAAGTTCCTCGGCTGCTCGGGCTACCCCGAGTGCAGGAACATGCAGCCCCTCCACAAGCCCGTGCCCACGGGCGTCCGCTGCCTGCTCGGCTGCGGCGAGGGCGAGCTCATGGAGCGCCGCTCGCGGCGCGGCAAGCTCTTCTACAGCTGCAGCCGCTATCCGGCGTGCCAGTTCGTGGCCTGGGACCGGCCGGTGCCCGAGCCCTGCCCGCGCTGCGGGACGGGGTTCATGACCGAGAAGCTGACCAAGCGCTACGGCACCGTGCGCCGCTGCGTGAAGGAGGGGTGCGGCTGGCAGGAGCAGATCGACACCGGCGACGGCGGCGACTACGCGCCGCTGCCCGAGCGGCGGACCGCGGCCCAGTTCCGCGGCCGGCGCCGCTCGTCTCCGGGCGAGGCACGCGCGCCGGCGCGCCGCTCCGCGC
>JBKPBB010000271.1:0-6208 GCA_046744245.1 Thermodesulfobacteriota bacterium | reverse complement strand
CGGCGTGCTCGACCACATCGCCCAGGTGCTCGGCGTCAAGGAGAAGCCGAAGAGCCCGGAGTGAGGATGGCGCAGGCGGAGGGGCAGGGCCGCTACGACCCGCAGGCGGTCGAGGCGAAGTGGCAGCGCCGCTGGGAGGAGGCGCGGGCCTTCGCGGCGCGCGCCGAGCCGGGCGAGCCCGCCTACTACGTGCTCGAGATGTTCCCGTACCCCTCCGGGCGCATCCACATGGGCCACGTGCGCAACTATTCGATCGGCGACGTGATCGCGCGCCAGCGGCGCATGGCGGGCGCGCGCGTGCTCCACCCCATGGGCTGGGACGCCTTCGGGCTCCCGGCCGAGAACGCCGCCATCGAGCACGGCGTCCACCCGGCCCGGTGGACCCACGACAACATCGAGCACATGCGCCGGCAGCTCCGCCGGCTCGGCTTCTCGTACGACTGGGAGCGCGAGCTCGCCACCTGCGACCCCCGTTACTACCGCTGGGAGCAGCTCTTCTTCCTGCGCATGCTCGAGCGCGGCCTCGCCTACAGGCGCCGCTCGCTGGTCAACTGGTGCGCGCACTGCGAGACCGTGCTCGCCAACGAGCAGGTGGTGGACGGCCGCTGCTGGCGCTGCGACGGTCCGGTCGTCGACCGCGAGCTCGAGCAGTGGTTCTTCCGCATCACGGCCTACGCCGAGGAGCTGCTCCGCGACCTGGACCGCCTGAGCGGCTGGCCCGAGCGCGTGCTCACCATGCAGCGGAACTGGATCGGACGGAGCCCGGGAGCGGAGATCCGCTTTCCCCTCGACGGCCGCACGGGCGACATCGCGGTCTTCACCACCCGGGCCGACACGCTCTTCGGCGTCACCTTCATGAGCCTCGCGGCCGAGCATCCGCTGGTGCCCGAGCTGGTCGCGGGCACGCCCGCGGCCGGGGAGGTCGCCGCCTTCGCCGCTCGCGTGCGCGCGACCTCGCGCGCCGAGCGCGCGGTCGGCAAGGAGGGCGTGGCGACCGGCGCCTTCTGCCGCCATCCCGTCACCGGCGCCCGCCTCCCGATCTACGTCGCGAACTTCGTCCTCATGGAGTACGGCACGGGCGCGGTCATGGCCGTGCCGGCGCACGACCAGCGCGATTTCGAGTTCGCGCGCGCGTACGGGCTGCCGGTACGGGTGGTGGTCCAGCCCGAGGGCGAGCGCCTCGACCCGGCGACCCTGGAGGCGGCGTGGGAGGGGCCCGGCCGCCTCGTCGATTCCGGCGAGTTCACGGGGCTCGAGAGCGAGCTCGCGAAGGAGCGCATCGCGGCGGCGCTCGCCGCGCGCGGCCAGGGTGGCCCGACCGTGTCGTACCGCCTGCGCGACTGGGGCATCTCGCGCCAGCGCTACTGGGGCGCGCCCATCCCCATCATCTACTGCGAGCGCTGCGGCATGGTGCCCGTGCCCGAGCGCGAGCTGCCCGTCGTCCTCCCCGAGGACGTCGCCTTGACCGGCACCGGCGGCTCGCCGCTCGCCGCGCACGCCGCCTTCGTGCGCGTCACCTGCCCGCGCTGCGGCGGGGCCGCCCGGCGCGAGACCGACACCATGGACACCTTCGTCGAGTCCTCGTGGTACTTCGCACGCTACTGCTCGCCCCGCCACGACGCCGCCCCCTTCGATCCCGCCGAGCTCGACTACTGGCTCGGCGCCGAGGGGGTCGAGCGCTACATCGGGGGCATCGAGCACGCCGTGCTCCACCTCCTCTACGCGCGCTTCTTCACCAAGGTGCTGCGCGACCTGGGCTTCGTCCGGCTCGACGAGCCGTTCCGCGACCTGCTCACGCAGGGCATGGTCATCAAGGACGGCGCCAAGATGAGCAAGTCGAAGGGCAACGTGGTCGACCCGGACTACCTGATCGAGCGCTACGGGGCCGACACGGCACGCCTCTTCTGCCTCTTCCAGGCGCCGCCCGAGAAGGACCTCGACTGGAGCGACCAGGGGGTGGAGGGGATGCATCGCTTCCTCCACCGCCTCTGGCGCCTGGTGCACGCGCTCGCGCCCCGCCTCGCGGCGCCGGGGACGCCGCTCCCCGCTCCGCTCTCGGCCGACGATCGCGAGCTGCATCGCCGCACCCACGAGACCATCCGCCGGGTGAGCGACGACGTGGTCGAGCGGCTCCACTTCAACACCGCCGTGGCGGCGGTCATGGAGCTCGTGAACGCGCTCGGCGACTCGAGCGAGGACGCCAGCCCCGCCGTGCTGCGCGAGGCGATCGACGCGACCCTGCTGCTGCTGGCGCCCTTCGTGCCCCACGTCGCGAGCGAGCTCTGGGAGGCGGCGGACCACGCCCGCTCGCTCGACGCCGAGCGCTGGCCGGCGGCGGACCCCGGCGCGCTCGCGCGCGAGCTGATCGAGCTGCCGGTGCAGGTGAACGGCAGGCTCCGCGGGCGCATCACCGTGTCCGCCGACGCGGGCGAGGCCCAGGCCGTGGCCGCGGCGCTCGCCGACCCGCACCTCCGGGCGCACGTCGCTGGGCGGCCGATCCGCAAGGTGGTATTCGTGCCCGGACGCATGCTCAACCTGATCGTCGTATGAGGCGCGCCGCGCTCCTCGCCGTCCTCTTGCTCGCCGCCTGCGGCTACCATCTGAGCGGCACGGGCACGACCGTCCCCGAGAGCGCACGGACCATCCGCATCGCGCTGTTCACCAACCACACGCGCGAGACCGGCCTCGAGGTCCGCCTGCACCGCGCCGTCGAGGACGAGTTCCGCCGGCAGGGGACGCTGCGCACCGTGACCGAGGGCGACGCCGACCTCGTCCTCTCCGGCGACATCCGCCGCTTCACGAGCGTGCCGGTCGCCTTCAGCGCGACCGACGAGGCGGTGCAGTACCAGGGCATCATGCAGGTGAGCCTGCGGCTCACCGAGCGCGAGACTGGCCACGTCCTGTTCGAGAACAAGCTCCTCCAGGAGTCCCAGGACTTCGGCGCGGTGAGCGGGGTCGTCATCACCAGCTCACCGCACTTCCAGCGCGGCACGATCGACGCGCGCGACCTCCCCGACCTGACCAACGTGCAGATCGGCGAGGCGCGCCGGCGGGAGGCACAGCGCAACCTGATCGAGCTGCTGGCGCGCGACATCTACCTGCAGGCGATGGAGGGCTTCTGAGCGTCGCGCCCGACCCGCTCGCCGCCCTCGAGCGCGAGGCGCTGCGGCCCTACTATCTCCTCTTCGGCAAGGAGACGTTCCTCGTCGAGCGCGCGCTCGGCGCGCTCCGCCGCCGGTTCCTGCCGGCGGGCCGGCCCGGGACCTGGCGAACGCTGTGGGCCGACCAGGACGCCGATCGCCTGGGGGACGCGCTCGCGGACCTGCGCTCCCCGCCGCTCTTCGGCGGCTCGCAGGTCGTCGTCCTCCGCAACGCGGACAAGCTGCGCGAGGACGATCAGGCCCGGGTGCTGGACGCGCTGCCGACGCTCGGCGGCGGGGGGACGCTCGTCCTGGTGGTCGCGGGCGACCCGGACCAGCGGCGCAAGCTCCTCGGCGCGTGCCTGCGCGCGCGGGCGGGCTTCGGGTTCCCGGAGCTCGGGGCGGGCGCCGCCTCGCCCTGGGTGGTCCGCCTGGCGCGCGAGCGCGGCCACGAGATCGCGCCCGCGGCGGTGGAGGAGCTGGTCGAGCGCTGCGGGCCGACGCTGGGCGTGCTGGCGGGCGAGCTCGACAAGCTCTCGCTCCACGTCGGTCCCGGCGCGCGCATCGAGGCGGAGCACGTGCGGGCGATGGCGACCTCGGCGCGCTCCCACAAGGTCGAGGAGCTGACGGATCGGCTCGCCCGCCGCGACCTGGCCGGCGCCGCACGGGTGCTCCGCCAGCTGCACGCCGAGGGCGTCTCGCCGCTCCTGGTCGTCGCCTTCCTCGCCGCCAACCTGCGCCGCGCGCTCCACGTGGCCGAGCTGGCGGAGCGGGGGCTCACGCCCGCCCAGGTCGCCGAGCGGCTCGGCATGCCGCGCTGGCTGCTCGACCGGAGCCGCGGCCGCGGCCGGGCCGCGGACCTCGAGCGGGCGCTCCTCGTGCTCAGCCGGCTGGACCTGGAGTTGAAGAGCGCGCGCGACGAGGAGGCGTGCTTCGACGCCGCCCTGCTCGAGATGGCTAGCGCGCCGTAGCGAGCGCGCCGACGGCGCGCGCGAGACGGGAGATCTTGCGGGCCGCGCTGTTCGGGTGCAGCACGCCCTTGGTCACCGCCTTGTCGAGCTCACGTGAAGCGCGCGCCAGCGTCTGGGAGGCGGCGGCAGGGTCGCGCGAGGCGACCGCCGTGCGCACCGCGCGCACGAGGTGGCGGAGCCGGGTCTTCACCGCCCGGTTGCGCACCCGGCGCTTCTCGCTCTGCCGATGGCGCTTGAGCGCCGAGGGGTGGTTCGCCACGGTGGCCGGATCCTCCTAACGGGGCTCGGCTGCTACCACGTGCGCCGGGGCGGGTCAATCGAGCTTGGCCGCCTCCCACAGCCGGTCGCGCTCCTCGGGAGCGAGGTCGGCGAGCGCCTGGCCGCGCACCCGCGCCGCCGCCTCGAGGCGGCGCACGCGCGCCACGAAGCGGTCGTTGGCGGCGCGGAGCGCCATCTCCGCCGACACCGCGAGGTGGCGGCCGAGGCTCGCGGCCGCGAGCAGGAGGTCGCCCAGCTCGTGCTCGATCGCGGCGCGGTCGCCGGCCGCGAGCGCGGCCGCGAGCTCCGCCGTCTCCTCGTGCAGTTTCTCGAGCACGCCGCGCGCGTCGGGCCAGTCGAGGCCGACGTGGCCCGCCTTCTCGCCCAGCTGCTCGGCGCGCAGCAGCGCGGGCAACGCCGCCGGCACGCCCGCGAAGAGGTCGCCGTCCTCGCCCGCCGTGCGCCGCTCCTCGGCCTTGATACGCCGCCAGTTGCGCACCACCTCGCCCGCGTCGCGCACCCGCACGTCGCCGAAGACGTGCGGGTGGCGGCGGACGAGCTTGTCGACGATCGCGCGCGCCACGTCGGCGACCGTGAAGCGGCCCGCCTCGGCCGCGAGCTCCGACTGGAACACGATCTGGAGGAGGAGATCGCCGAGCTCGTCGCGCAGGTGGGCGGGATCGTCGGCGTCGATCGCCTCGAGGACCTCGTAGACCTCCTCGAGGAGATAGGGGCGGAGGCTCGCGGGCGTCTGCTCGCGGTCCCACGGGCAGCCGCCCGGGGCGCGGAGCCGCGCCATCAAGTCCACCAGGCGCGTGAACGCTTCGGCGACGCTCGGATCGGCCATCGCGCGACCGTATCGGCGCGCCTGCGCACTGTCAACGCGGCTTGCGACACCGGGGCGCGCGGTCTAGCTTCCAGGCGATGACGCGCGTCCAGCTGTACACCGCGGCGAGCTGCCCGTTCTGCGTGCGCGCCAAGCGGCTCCTCCAGGCGCGCGGCATCTCGTACGACGAGATCGACGTGGGCGACGACCCCGAGGCTCGGGCCGATCTCGTGGGGCGCACCGGCCGCCAAACCGTGCCGCAGATCTTCATCGACGGCCGTGCCATCGGCGGCTTCGAGGAGCTGGCGGCGCTGGATGCGCGTGCCGAGCTGGCCGCCCTGGCGGAAGACGTCGACGATGGCGCCTAGGCGGCGCGTGGCGCCGGCGCTCGCCGCGCCCGTGGTGCTGCTTGCCGCGTGCGGGAGGGGTGCTGCGGGACCCGAGCCGAGCACCAGCGCGGACGTCGCGCAGGGGCAGGCCGTCTACCAGACCCGCTGCGCGCCCTGCCACGGCGTCGAGGGCGGGGGCGACGGGCCGGCGGCGGCCGCCATCGAGCCCAGGCCGCGGAACTTCCGCGACCCCGCCTTCTGGAAGGGCCGCACGCGCGAGCAGCTGCGGCTGGTGGTCGAGCAGGGCAAGCCCGGCACGCTCATGGCGCCGTTCGAGGGGGCCCTCTCCCCGGCGGAGATCGACGACGTCGTCGCCTACCTCCAGAGCTTCCGGCCCGCGGGCTCCTGACCGGAGCGAAGCGCGCCTGGTCGTCATGGCGAAGCACCCGGTCCCCGGCCGGGTGAAGACCCGCCTCGCCGCGGCGCTCGGCGCCGATGCGGCCTGCGCGCTCTACCGTGCCTTCGTGCTCGACCTGGCCGAGCGTCTCGCTGCGCTGCCCTACGCCGTCACCTGGGCGTACACGCCGCCGGACGCGCCCTTCGCGGAGCTGCTCCCCGCGGCGCGTTGCCGCCCGCAGCGCGGCCGCGACCTGGGCGAGCGCCTGGCCGCGGCGCTCGCGGAGG
>JBKPBB010000389.1:0-2264 GCA_046744245.1 Thermodesulfobacteriota bacterium | reverse complement strand
CCCGGCGCCGTGAAGAGGTCCCGGGTGGCCGCCGGCACGGCCGTGGGACGCTCGGCGTCGACGGCCGACGCCGCCGGAGCCGGCGGCGGTGGCACCGGCCGCGCGACGCGCGGGAAGCCGAGCACGCCGAGCTCCCGCTGGTACTCCACATAGGTGCGCAACGCAGCCGCCAGCTCCGCGCGTTCGGCTTGAGACGGTGCGTCGCCCATTATACGATCCGCTCGTGCTGCTCGTCGGACTGGTCGCGGCCCTCGTGCTCGCCTGGCCGCACGACGCGCTCGCCTGGGGTCCCGTGACCCACCTCGTCCACGGGTCGCAAGTCCTGGACAGCCTTAGCACCCTCGGACCGGCGCTTCAAGAAATCCTGCGCTCGCACCGGCTCGCCTACCTCTACGGCTGCGTCGCCGCCGACATCGTGCAGGCGAAGAAGTACACCCGCAGCCTCTACACGCACTGCCACTGCTGGCCGGTCGGTTGGCAGATCGCCGAGGCTGCGCGCGGCGAGCGCGAGGAGGCCTTCGCCTACGGCTACCTCTCCCACCTGGCCGGGGACGTGTACTCCCACAACCACTTCGTCCCGGTGCAGATGGTGGTGAGCTACCAGTCGCGCACGGCCCGCCACGTCTACTGGGAGGCGCGCTTCGACGCCGCCCAGGCGCGCGACCGCTGGCGGCTCATGCGCGCCGTGTTCGACCACCGCTACCCGGACTGCGATCACCTGGTCGAGCGCGTGGTCGAGCGCACGCTCTTCTCCTTCAAGACCAACAAGCGCATCTTCAGCTCGGTGATGGCGGTCCAGCGGCTCGGGCAGTGGCAGCGTCTGATGCGGGGCCTCTCGGCCCGCTCCCGCTATCCGCTCCCGCGCAGCGAGGTCGAGCGCTTCAACACGCTCTGCATCGGCGCCATCCAGGACCTGCTCGGGCGCGGGCGCAAGAGCGCCTGCCAGCACGCCGATCCGACCGGGCGCGAGGCGCTCGCGCGGGCCGACGTGCTGCGCCGCAAGCTGCGCAGGCTCAAGCGCCGCGGCCAGATGACCGAGGCGATCGCCGCGGAGCTGCGCGCCCTGGCACCGGCCGCAGCGTAGCCGTGCCCGCACGGCGCCGGTGCGCCGCGACCCAGTCGAGCACGCGCGCCGCCACCTCCTCCTTGTCGAGCACGGGGAGCGCCTCGTCGAGACCGCCGGCATCGAGCAGGCGCACCGCGTTGGTGTCGGTGCCGAAGCCCGCGCCGGGCGCGGTCACGTCGTTGGCGACGATGAGATCGAGGTGCTTGGCGCCGAGCTTCCGGCGCGCTTCGGCCCCCACCTCGCCGGTCTCGGCCGCGAAACCGACCAGGAGCCGCCCTTCCTTGCGCGCGCCGAGCCCGGCCAGGATGTCCGGGTTGCGCTCGAGGTCGAGCGCGAGCCCGGCGGCGTCCTTTTTGAGCTTGCGCGCGTACGTCTCGCGTGGCCGGTAATCGGCGACTGCGGCGGTCATGATGACGACCGTGGCGCCCGGGAAGGCCTCCTCGAGCGCGGCCGCCATTTCGCGCGCCGTGCCGACCGACACGACCCGCACGCCGGGCGGCGGCGCGAGCGCGGTCGGCCCGGCGACCAGCGTCACCTCGGCGCCCCGGCGCCGCGCAACGCGCGCCAGGGCGTAGCCCATCTTGCCGCTCGAGCGGTTCGAGAGGTAGCGCACCGGATCGATCGGCTCCCGCGTCGGTCCGGCGGAGACGAGGACCCGCTCGCCTCGGAGGTCCTGCGCGATCAGCGCGCAGCACACCTCCTCCACGATGTCCGCGGGCTCGGCGAGCCGCCCCGCCCCCTCGTAGCCGCAGGCGAGCGCGCCGCTCGCCGGGCCGACGACGCGCGCCCCACGGGCAACGAGGCGCGCCACGTTCTCCTGCACGGCGGCGTGCTCCCACATGTGGACGTTCATGGCCGGCGCGAGCACGAGCGGCGCCCGCGCGGCGAGGAGCACCGTGGTGAGGAGATCGTCGGCGATCCCGTTGGCGAGCTTGCCGAGCACGTTCGCGGTCGCCGGGGCGATCACGATCGCGTCCGCCTGATCCGCGAGCCGGATGTGCCCGATCTCGGACTCCTGCGTCAGGCTGAAGGTGTCGGTCGCGACCGGCTGCCCGGAGAGCGTCTGCAGGGTGAGCGGGGTCACGAACTGCTGCGCGCCCGCGCTCATGATGACCGGCGCACGTGCGCCGGCGCCGACCAGGAGCCGCACCACCTCGCACGCCTTGTAGCAGGCGATGCCGCCGGTGAGGCCCACCAC
>JBKPBB010000212.1:0-4405 GCA_046744245.1 Thermodesulfobacteriota bacterium | reverse complement strand
CGCCTGTGTCGCCTCCTCAGCCATCCCACCGCCCCCTGGCGTCGGCCGAGGGGAGCAACCGATGTGCCACCGAGCGAGGCCCGCCCGGCCGCGGGCTCGGCGGCGGGGCGGTCAAGACTTTGCCCCGCGCCGGGGTCGCGGGGCGGGATTCGTGACTGCCGCCCGCGGGCGGCCACCGCGCACTATCCCATGATGTTGACCAGGTCGCCGAGCAGCGTGTTGCTCGCGGTGATGACGCGCGTGTTCGCCTGGAAGGTGCGCTTGACGACCCGCTCGGCTACTGGCGGTCGACGTCCGGCTTCGAGGTCGACTTCGTGATCGGCGACCACACCGCGGTCGAGGCGAAGGCCAAGGAGAACGTCTCGCCCCAGGACCTGAGGTCACTCGTGGCCTTGGGGGAGGAAGGGAGGATGCGCTCGCTCGTCTGCGTCAGCCTCGAGCCACGGCGACGCCGGGCCGGCGAGATCACGATCCTTCCGTGGCGCGCCTTCCTGGACGCGCTGTGGGGTGGAGAGTTCGAGGCGTAGGAGTCATCCCCCCGCCAGCGCCCTCGTCACCGCCACCGCCCGCTCGCGGTTCATCTCCCCCAGGATCGCGCCGATCTGCTTCTCCTTCATGCAGCCGAAAATGCGCGCCGCGGTCGCGTCGTCCAGCCGGTCGATGATGGGCGCCGCCTCCTCCGGCCGCATGCTCTGGTAGATCTTCGTGACCGCCACGCCGCAGCCGGCGGTCTCGCCCGACGGCACGGCCGCGCCCCCGCCCTCGACCCGCCCCGCCGTCTCCGCCAGCGCCTGCTCGAGCGCCTTCACCGCCGCCTCGCGCGTCGCCAGCGCCTGCTCGCGGCGATCGAGCTCCTCGCCGCGCTGGCGCACGGCCTCGAGCAGCTCGCGGAAGCCGCGGCTCCTGGCGAAGAGGTCGGGCGCGACGGGGGCCTCGGCGACCGGCCGCTCGGCGCGCGCCACACTCGTCCACCACCAGGCGCCGAGGATGACCGCCTTCACGGCCAGGCCCGCGAGCACCCCCACCCGTACCCATCGCATGGCACCTACCTCCGTTCGCTCAGGCGCGGAACCAGCCGAAGTCCAGGTCGACACCCTGCACCGCTACTCCGTGGCGCGCCCGAGCGCGCGCTCCGAGCGCTCGAGCTGCGTCTCGACGCCGATGTCGACCTCGCCGAAGCGGCTCTCGATGACGCAGCCGCCGGCGGGCAGGCTCGGGTCCTCCACCAGCTCCAGGTCCTTCACGTCCTCGAGCGAGGCGCGCAGCGCGGCGAGCGAGCCGCGCAGGAACGCCATCAGGGGCGGCGGGACGCGGAGCACGATGCGCTCGCGGTCGACGGCGCGCTCGACGGCCGCGCGGATCATGCCGAGCCAGATCTCGGGCCGCTCCGCCAGCTCCTGCTGCACGACCTTGCGTACGATGCCGAGCGCCAGCTCGAGGAGCTCGCGCTCGTAGCGCTCCTTCAAGCGCGTGCGGAAGCCCGCCAGCTCGCGCAGCGAGCCGGCGAACGACGTGCCGACCGTCTCGAGCTCGGCGCGCGCCTCCGCCCGCCCGCGCTCGACCCCGGCCTGGAAGGCCCGCTCGATCTCCTCGGCCGAGGGACCGGGCGGCGATGCAGCGGCGGCCTCGGGGATCGCTGCCGCCGGGGGCGGCGGGCCGAAGGGCCCGAAGACCTTCGGCACGGCCTCGGCGAGCGGCGCGAAGCTAGACGACGACATCGCTCTCGCGCGCGCCGAGCGTGATCCGCTGCTCGGCATCGAGGCGGCGCGCCGCCGCCACGATGCGGGCCTGCGCCTGCTCGACGTCCTTCAGGCGGACCGGCCCCATCATACCCATGTCCTCCTCGAGGATCTCCACCGTGCGCTGCGCGAGGTTGCCGAACAGCTTCTCGCGCATGGCGGGGCTCGCGGTCTTGAGCGCCAGCATGAGGTCGTCGCGCGCGATCTCCTTGAGCAGCACCTGCATGCCGCGGTCGTCGAGGCGGAGCAGATCCTCGAAGCTGAGCATCAGCCCGCGGATGGTGTCGGCCACCTCGGGCGCGCGCGCCTCCAGGTGCGCGAAGATGCGCGCCTCGACCGTCTCGTCGGCGACGTTCAGGATGTCCGCGACCAGCTTGGCGCCGGGGAAGCCGGTGCGCGGTGCTGCCCGCGCGAGGCCCTGCACCTGCCCGGCGAGCACGTCGCCCACGTCGGCGAGGAGGTCCTCGGGGACGCTCTGCAGATCGGCGATACGTTCGGCGATCTCGGGCTGGAGATCCTCGGGGAGCGCGGCCAGGACCTCGGCGGCCTTGCGCGCGCGGAGGTTCGCGAGCACGAGCGCTATCACCTGCGGGTGCTCGCGGCCGAGCACCTGGGCGAGCGCGGCGGGCGCCACCGGGTCGAGGCTCGCGGCCAGGAACTCGCCCCCGGCCTGGCCTGCCCTCCCCGCCGGACGCTCCTCGCGCGCTCCCGTGAGCGCCGCCGCGATCATCTGGCGCGCGAACTGCTCGCCGTCGATCAGGAGCCCCTCGCGCTCGGTGAGGCGCCGCGACGCCTCCTCGTGCACCGCCGCCGCCTGCGCGCGCGGAATCGAGCGCAGGCGCGCGATCGCGGCGGAGACCTGGCGCGCCTCGGGCTCGGAGAGGTGGCGGAAGACGGCGGCCGCGGCCTCGGGGCCGAGCGTGGTGAGCAGGATCGCGGCCTTCTCGACCCCGAGCACCCTCAGCCCTCGACCGCGCGCGCGCTCTCGCGCAGCCACTCCCGCACCAGCTGCGCCGCGCGCTCGGGGTTCTGCTGCGTGAGCGCCAGGTTCTCCTGCGTGAGCTGCGCGGTGGCGGCCTCGGGGAGCGCCGCGCGTCCCTCGCCGCCGCGCGCCGCGAGCCCGAGCACGAGCGGGCGCACCACGTAGAAGAGCCCGGCGGCCACCAGGCCGACGGCCAGGAGCCGCATGAGCAGCGCCGGAAGCCAGGTGCCGAGCGTGGCGAGCACGCCCTCGCCGCCGGCCCCCGGCTCCGTCTGGAAGGGCGCGCTCGTGAGCTCGATCCGATCGCCGCGTTGTTCGGAGAAGCCCACCGCGTTCTTCACCAGCTCCTTCAGGCGGTCGAGCTCCTCCGCGGGCCGTGGTGTGAACTTCCGCGCCGCGCCCGCGCCCGTGTAGGTCCCGTCGATCAGCACCGCGACCGAGAGCTGCTTCACCACGCCCGCCGGTGCGACCGTGTGCGACACGACCTTGGAGACCTCGTAGCTCTGGCTCTCGTCGCGCCGCCCCTTCGGCTCCGTCGTCGCGGCAGGGTCGTTCGTCAGGTTCGACTGGACCCCTGGCGCCCCACCCCCGGTGCGAGCGCCGGTCGGCTGCTCGCGCGTCGTCCGCTGCGTGCGCAGCGCCGTGCGCTCGGGGTCGTAGGTCTCCTCGGTGCGCTCGACGCGCGCCACCTCGAGGGTCGCGGCCACGCGCGCGATCGCCTTGTCGCGGCCGACGACGGCGGCGAGCATGCTCTCCACCCGCTCGGCGAGCTGGCGCTCGATCGACGCCTGCATCTCGAGCGCGGTGCTCGAGGCGCCGACCGTCTCGCCGCCGCGCCGGTCGGTGGTCAGCATGCGCCCGCTCTCGTCGACCACGGTGACTCCGTCGGCCGCGAGGCCCTCGACGCTCGCGGCCACCAGGTGCACGATGCCGTCGATCTGCGCCGCCGAAAGGGCGCGGCCGGGGGCGAGCTTCACCATCACGGAGGCCGACGGGCGCCGGTCCTCACCCACGAACAGCGAGCGCTCCGGGAGCGCCAGGTGGACGCGCGCCGACTCGACGCCGCCGAGCCGCGAGATGGTGCGCCCGAGCTCGCCCTGGAGGGCGCGCTGGTAGTTGAGCCGCTGGAGGAAGTCCGTCTGCCCGAGCGTCTGGCGGTCGAAGAGCTCGAAGCCGACGCCGCCGCCCTCGGGGAGGCCGCGGCTCGCGAGCGCGAGGCGGAGATCGTACAGCCGCTCGGCGGGCACCAGGATGGCGCGGCCGCCGTCCTCGCGCCGGAAGGGCACCCTCTCGGCGCCCAGCGCCTCGACGATCGCGCTCGCGTCCTGCTCGGCCAGGTTCGTGAACAACGGGCGGTAGAGCGGCTGCTCGACCCACCAGGCGAGCGCGAGCACGACGGCCAGCGAGCCCACGCCAGAGGCGAGGACGAGCCGCCGTGCCGGCGGCTGCGCCCGGAAGAAGTCCACCAGCCGGGCCGAGAGCTCTCGGAGTCGCGCCGTCATCGCTTTACACCTGCATCTTCTGCAGCGCGTTCACCCCGCCGTCGCCTCAGCTTCCATGCCCCGCACCGCGCTTCTCGAGCGCGCGGCCCACCCGGCGCGCGAGGTCGTCGTCCGTCGCGCGCAGCGCGGCCAGCGCCGCGGTGGCCCGCGCCGGCTCGCCGCGGGCGTGCGCGATGCGGACC
>JBKPBB010000038.1:0-2289 GCA_046744245.1 Thermodesulfobacteriota bacterium | reverse complement strand
GGTCCTGTCTCATCGCTTCCTCCTGGATGGTCGCGGGTGCCGTCTCGGTCGCCGGAAAACAAAAAGGCCCGGGGGCGTGAGCCTCCCGGGCCTTCGGGTCGAGACGTTCGCTTGGGTTAGGAGCTGGCGGCGACGAACGCGACGCGACCGTGGGCGAGGGAAGCCCCCCGGGCCTCGGTACAACAACAGCAGGTCGCGGTCCGCATCGTCATGTGTCGTCAATGCCCGCGGTCCGCGTCAGTGTCAAGCACCGCGTCGAATGACGACCACCGGGGAGCGGTCCCCTGCACGCCAGCCGCAGACCTGCCTTGCATTGGAGTACGGCGGCCCAAGGGCGGGCCCGCGGCTCAGATCGAGTAGTCCTGCACGAAGACGCGCAGCTGCCGGGGTACGACGTGCACCACGTCGCCGACCGCGAGGCCCAGCTCGCGGTGCCGCTCCGGGGTGAGATCGACGCTCAGCACGACGCCGAAGGGCTCCGCGTAGACGCGCACCTTGACTACCGCGCCGGCCGCCCGGATGTCAGCGACCTTGCCCTCGAGGCTCGGCCGCCCGTCGCGCGCGCGCAGGATGTCGAGCTCGTGCGCCCGGGCGAAGGCGGTGGCGGCGCGCGCCTCGTCGTGAGGATGCTGCGGGTAGGAGATATCGAGGCCGCCCACGAGCGCGCGCCCGCGCTGCACGGTCCCGCGCAGCACGTTCACGTTGCCGAGGAAGCCCATCACGAACGGGCTTCCCGGCTGCTCGAAGATCTCGCCCGGGGAACCCACCTGCTCGATGTGCCCGCGGTACATGATCGCGACCCGGTCGGCCACCTCGAAGGCCTCCTCCTGGTCGTGGGTCACGAACACGCTGGTCACGTGGATCTCGTCGTGCAGCCGGCGGAGCCACTCGCGCAGCTCCTGGCGCACCTTCGCGTCGAGCGCGCCGAAGGGCTCGTCGAGGAGAAGGACGCGCGGCTCCGCGGCCAGCGCGCGCGCCAGCGCCACGCGCTGGCGCTGCCCGCCCGAGAGCTGCGAGGGGAGGGCCCGCTCCAGCCCTTCCAGCTGGATCAGCGCGAGGAGCTTCTGCACGCGCTCCCGAGCGCGCGCCTTCGGCCAGCCGCGCACGCTGAGCCCGAAGGCGATGTTGTCGAACACGCTCATGTGCCGGAAGAGCGCGTAGTGCTGGAAGACGAAGCCGACGTTGCGCTCGCGCACGCCGACCCCGGTGACGTCCTGGTCGTCGTAGCGCACCGAGCCGTCGTCGGGGACCTCGAGCCCGGCGATGATCCGGAGCAGCGTCGTCTTCCCCGAGCCCGAGGGCCCGAGCAGGGCGAGGAGCGCCCCGCTCGGCACCTCGAGGCTCACGTTGTCGAGCGCCAGGAACTTGTCGAAGCGCTTGGTGACCCGGGTGATCCGGATGCCCATCCGCTCAGAGTACCACCGCGCCGGTCCGGATGAGGAGCGCGAGCTTCGCGCGCTGCTCCGGGCGCAGCACCCGGTGCAGCCGGTCGAGCGCGCGCACCGTCGCCTGGCGCATGCGCTCCGCGCTCTCGACCCGCGCCCGTCCCGCCTCGGCCGCCCGGGTGGCGTCGAAGCTGTCCTCGGCGAGCACGTCGGCGAGCGCCGCCGACATGCGCCGGTGGTCGACGGAGGCCTGCGCGCGCTCGGTCTTGAGCTCGTCGAGGATGCGCGCCACCTCGCGTGTCTGCGTCTCGTCGAGCCCGAGCTGGAAGGCGAGAAAGCGCAGCGGTCTCCGCACCCCGAAGGCGGCGGCGCCGAAGAAGCCCGAAGCCGCCGCGATCCAGGGCGCGGCCTCCTCCCACGCGGCGCGCGCGTGGGGGCCGCAGCCGGTCCAGAAGCTCTCGTGATGATGCATCATGGCTCACTCTCCTCTCGCCGGGCTCTCGCGCCGGCGGGTGTTCGCGCGCGGGCACCATGCCTCGCGCGGTGGATCCGTCATCGCACGGGGACCGCCTCGGGCAGCACCATCGGAACGAGCCGCCCGCGCCGCGTGCGTTTCAGCTCGTCCAGCTGCGCGCGCGCGGCGCTCTCCGCTTCGGCCTCCCGGATGCGCCCGAGGCGCTTCTCGAGCTCGCTGTCGCCGAGGTCGCGGCTCACCTGCGTCTCGGCGACCAGCCGGTTAACGTGGTCGCGCACCTCTTCCAGGGCGCGGATGTCGGCGTCGGGGGAGAGCCCGTTCAAGGTCGCCTGGAAGCGCAGCCGCGCCTTCGCGCTCGCCAGGCGGGCGAGCATGCGCACGCGCTCCTCGCGCAGCCGGGCGATCTCGCGCTGGAAGGTGACCAGGTTC
>JBKPBB010000426.1:0-3362 GCA_046744245.1 Thermodesulfobacteriota bacterium | reverse complement strand
CCGCCAACGCATACACCCCCACTACGCCCGGAAAAAAGGGGTGGCGCGAGCCGCCGATCCGCGCCAGACTGGGCCCGTGACCCTCCACCCGGGCGACGGCCTCATCGTGGTGGACGTGCAGAACGACTTCCTCCCCGGCGGCAGCCTCGCCGTCGCGGGCGGCGACGAGGTCGTGCCGCCGCTGAACGCCTACATCGCGGCCTTCGTCCGCGCCGGCCTGCCGATCCTCGCGACGCGCGACTGGCATCCGCCGAACCACTGCTCGTTCCGCGCGCACGGGGGGCCGTGGCCTCCCCACTGCGTGGCCGGCAGCGAGGGCGCGCGCTTCGCGCCCGGCCTCGCGCTCCCGCCCTCGACCGTGGTGGTGTCGAAGGACACGCTCCCCGACCAGGACACCTACTCCGGGTTCCAGGGGGGCGACCTCGACGCGCGAGTGCGGGAGGCCGGCGTGCGGCGCGTGTTCGTGGGCGGACTCGCCACCGACTACTGCGTCTTCCACACCGTCAAGGACGCGCTCGCGCGCGGCTACGCCGCGGTGCTGCTCGGCGACGCGATCCGCGCCGTCAACGTGCGGCCGGACGACGGGCGCCGGGCGGAGGCGGAGATGGTCCGCCTGGGCGCGGTCCCGATCCGCCGCGACCTGCTCGCCGCATGAGCGCCGGGCCCGGCGTCCTCCTCACCGACCTCTACCAGCTCACCATGCTGCACGCGTACGTCCGACGCGGCATGGGCGAGACGGCCGTGTTCGAGCTCTTCGTGCGCACCCTGCCGCCCGCGCGCGGCTTCCTCCTCGCCGCGGGGCTCGAGCAGGCGCTCGACTACCTCGCGACGCTGCGCTTCACCGGCGAGGAGCTGGCGTGGGTGGCGCGCGAGGGCCGCTTCGACCGCGCCTTCGTCGACTACCTGGCGCGCCTGCGCTTCACGGGCGACGTCCACGCCATGCCCGAGGGCACCGTCTTCTTCGCGGACGAGCCGATCCTGCGCGTGACGGCGCCGCTCCCCGAGGCGCAGCTCGTGGAGAGCCGGCTGCTCAACCTGCTGCATTTCCAGACGCTGGTCGCCTCCAAGGCGGCGCGCGCGGTGCTGGCAGCGCCCGGGAAGCTGCTCGTCGACTTCGGGATGCGGCGCGCGCACGGCGCGGAGGCGGCGCGGCTCGCGGCGCGCGCGAGCTACCTCGCCGGGCTCGCCGGGAGCGCGACCGTGCTCGCGAACCTGCACTTCGGCATCCCGGTCTACGGCACCATGGCGCACTCCTTCGTGCAGGCGCACGACGACGAGGCGGAAGCGTTCGCCCACTTCGCCGCCGACGATCCCGAGCACGCGGTGCTCCTGCTCGACACCTACGACACGGAGGCGGCGGCGGCGAAGGTGGTCGCGCTGGCGCGCGAGGGCGTCGCGGTCACGGGGGTGCGGCTCGACAGCGGTGACCTGGCCGAGCACGCGCGCCGCGTCCGGCGCATCCTCGACGCGGGCGGGCTGCGCGAGGTCACCATCTTCGCGAGCGGCAACCTCGACGAGGACGCGCTGCGTGATCTGGTCGCCAGCGGCGCGCCGATCGACGGCTTCGGCCTCGGCACGCGCCTCGTCACCTCGGCCGACGCGCCCTACCTCGACTGCGCCTACAAGCTGGTCGAGTACGCGGGGCGGCCGCGGCGCAAGCGCTCCGAGGGCAAGGCGAGCTGGCCGGGCCGCAAGCAGGTCTGGCGGCGCCACGGGGACGACGGCCGCATGTGCGGGGACGTGCTCGCGCTCGAGGACGACGCGCAGGATGGCCCGGCGCTCCTCGTGCCCGTCATGCGCGCCGGGCGGCGCCTCGGTCTCTCGCCGTCGCTCGCCGCATCGCGTGCGCACGCCGCCGCCGAGCTCGGGCGGCTTCCCGAGCCGCTCCGCCGCCTCGAGCCCGGCGCCGCCTACCGGGTGACCGTCGCGCCGGCGCTCCGCACCCTGGCCGCGGCCCTGGACGGGCGGTGAGCTTTCTCCTGACCGCGCCCGGCGACGACTGGCTCACGGCCGCGCCGCCGCTCGCCGCGCTCGACCAAGGGCCCATGCCCGCGCGCGTCGGCCACGTCCGCTTCGGCCCGGCCTCGTGGACCGACCGGTCGCTGCTCGCGAGCCGCGCCTTCTATCCGCCGGCGGCGAACACGCCCGAGCGCCGGCTGCGCTACTACGCGCGGCATTTTCCCGTGGTCGAGGTGGACGCGACCTACTACGCGCTGCCGTCGGCCGCGAACGCGCGCGCCTGGGCCGCGCGCACGCCCGCCGACTTCGCCTTCGGCGTGAAGGCCTACGCCGCGCTCACGCAGCATCCGCTCGAGCCCGCCCGTCTGGACCAGGACCTCCAGCGCGAGCTCCCGCGCGAGCTCGGTCGCAAGCGGAACGCGTACGCGAACCAGCTGCCGGAGGCGGTGCGCGACGAGCTCTGGCGGCGCTTTCACGCCGCGCTCGAGCCGCTCCGCGCCGCGGGGAAGCTCGTCTACGTCCTCTTCCAGATGCCGAAGTGGTTCACGCCCTCGCGCGCGAGCGAGGCCTACCTGGAGCAGGTGCCGGTCAGGCTCCCCGGTGCGCCCATCGCGGTCGAGTTCCGCGAGGCGCGCTGGATGGCGGAAGCGCGGCGCGCGCGCACGCTCGACTTCCTCCGCCGCGGCGGCTTCGTGTACGTGTCGGTCGACGAGCCGCAAGGCACGCGCGCGAGCGTGCCGCCGGTGGCGGCGCCGACCTCCGACGCGCTCGCCGTGGTCCGCTTCCACGGCCGCAACGCGGCGGCGTGGGACAAGCCCGGCGTCGGCACGGCGGAGCGCTTCGGGTACGCCTATCGCGAGGACGAGCTCAGCGAGTGGGTGCCGAGGATCCGCCACCTCGCCGCCAGCACCCGCCAGGTGCACGTGCTCATGAACAACTGCCACCGCCACTACGCCGTGCAGAACGCGAAGGACCTGGCCGCCCTGCTCGCCGCGGGCGGCTCGAGTTGACGCCGGCCGCGGCGCCGGCGGCGACGTCGCCGCCCCCGCCGGCGCGCCCGAAGACGAACACCGGCCGCGTGCGCAGCACGAGCACCGGCATGAGCGAGAGCGCGGCCAGGCACGACACCGCCATGGCGATCGGCATGAGCGTGCCGAAGAGCCGCATGCCGAGGAACTTCGAGAACCCCATCACCGAGAAGCCGGCCCCGATGCTCGCCGCCACGAAGAGGACCGCGCGCCCGGAGGTGTGCAGCGCCGCGCCGAACGCGGCCTCGTCGGTGGGCAGGCGCGCGTGCTCCTCCCGCAGCCGGTAGAGGAAGTAGATGGCGTAGTCGGCGCCGATGCCGGCGGCCATGGCGATCACCGACGCCGAGCCCATGTCGAGGCGGATGCCGGTCCAGC
>JBKPBB010000092.1:0-5254 GCA_046744245.1 Thermodesulfobacteriota bacterium | reverse complement strand
GCGCGGAGCTGGATGAGCCCGATCGCCTCGAGCCGCCGCTCCTCCGCGAGGCCGAGCACACGCGTGTAGAAGTCGAGCGCGCGCGCCTGGTCGCGGCAGCGGATGACGACGTGGTCGATCTCCGCGACCGTGAGCGGGCGGTCCATGCGCGAGCTCAGCCGACGCCGGCCGGTGCGAGCTTCGCGAGCAGCGCGCGCGTGCGCTCCACGGCGTCGCCGTCGCCCGGCACGGCGAACGGCGCCGCCAGAAAGTCGGTCGCGCCCGCCTCGGCCAGGCGACGGAGCTGCTCGCCCACCGCGCTCTCGTCGCCCACCATGGCGACGTCGGCCGGCCCCTCGGCACCTTCGCGGTCGAGCATGGCGCGGTACGAGGGCAGCGCGCCGTAGACCATGAACGCCTGCGCCGCCGCCGCGCGCGCCCCCGCGACGTCCTTCGTCACCGCGACCGGGAGGCCGACGACCACGCGCGGCGCGGGCCGCCCCGCCTGGGCCGCGGCCTCGCGGATGCGCGGGACGGTGTGCTCGCGGATCGTCCTCGGGCCGGTCATCCACGTGATCGTGCCCTCGGCTTCGCGTCCGGTGAGCGCCAGCATCTTGGGCGCCAGGGCGGCGACCAGGATCGCGCACGGCTTCCCGCCCGGCACGGCGAGCTGCGCGTTCACGCGGTACTCGTTGCCCCAGTGGCTCACGCTGCCGCTCCGGATGAGCGGCCCGAGGACGGCCAGGTACTCCTTCATGTGGCTGTACGGCTTTGCGAACGAGAGCCCGAGCATCCCCTCGATCACGATCTGGTGCGAGAGACCGATGCCGAGCGTGAAGCGGCCGCCCGCGATGGCCTGCGCCGAGAGCGCCTGCTGCGCCATCGCGTGCGGGTGGCGCGGGAAGGTCGGCATCACGGCGGTCCCGAGCTCGATGCGCCGGGTCTCGCGCGCGCACAGCGCGGCCGCCATGATCGCGTCCATGCCCATGATGTTGGCGAACCACCCGCTCGCGAAGCCGTCGGCCTCCGCGCGCCTGGCCTGCGCGATGAGCCCGTCCACGCCCGCGGGTGCCCCCGCGATGTCCCCGATGCCGATCCCGATCTTCATCATCGCCCCCGTCTAGCACCAAACCGGGGCGATGGGGTATGGCCCGCCAGGATGGGCTACGCGCGGATGCTCGAGGTGCGCCAGCGCTTCGACGCGCCGCGCGTGGACGACGTGGCCGGGCGGGTCACGGCCGAGCTGGAGCGCATCGGCGTCCGCGGCAGCATCCGGCCAGGCGACACGGTCGCCATCGCCGTCGGCAGCCGGGGCATCACGAACCTGGCGCTCGTCGTCCGCACGTTGATCGGGGTCCTGAAGGGGGCGGGGGCGCGCCCGTTCGTCGTGCCCGCCATGGGGAGTCACGGCGGGGCGACCGCGGAGGGGCAGCGCGCCATCCTGGCCGGCTACGGCATCACCGAGGACGGGATCGGCGCGCCAGTCCGCTCCTCGATGGAGACGGTCCACGTCGGCACCACCGACGACGGCATCCCCATCCACTTCGACCGCACCGCCTACGAGGCCCACCACGTCGCGCTCGTGAACCGCGTGAAGCCGCACACGAACTTCTCGGGCGAGATCGAGAGCGGCCTTCTCAAGATGACGACCATCGGCCTCGGCAAGCACACCGGCGCCGCCCTCTGCCACCGCGCGATCGTCGATCACGGCTTCGATCGGGTCGCGCGGAGCGCGGGCCGGGCGCTCCTCGCGCGCTGCCGGATCGCCTTCGGCCTCGCGCTCGGGGAGAACGGCTACGACGAGACCGCGCTCCTCGAGGCCGTTCCGGCCGCTGCCTTCGAGGAGCGCGATCGGGCGCTCCTCGTGCTCGCCAAGCAGTGGCTCCCGCGGCTCCCGGTCCACCACCCCGACCTCCTCATCGTCGACGAGATGGGGAAGAACGTGAGCGGCTCGGGCATGGACACCAACGTCGTGGGCCGGAAGCCCCACGGCGCCCTCGACGACGATCCCCGGGTGAAGCGCCTCTTCGTGCGCGAGCTCACGGCCGAGACGCGCGGGAACGCGTACGGCATCGGCCTCGCGGACTTCACCACCAGCCGACTGATCCGCGCCATCGACTATCGCACCACCGTACTCAACTGCTTGACCGCGGCCAACCCCGAGGCGGCCGCGCTCCCCATCCACTACGACACCGACCGCGAGGCCATCGACGCCGCGCTGGCGAGCGCGGGCCTCGCGCCGCCCGAGCGCGCGCGTGTGGTGCGCATTCAGAACACGCTCCGCCTCGACCGGCTTCTCGTCTCCGAGGCGTGCCGCGCCGAGCTGGCCGAGCGCGGCGGCGTCGAGATCATTGAGCCGGCGCGCGAGCTCGCCTTCGACGAGGCCGGGAACCTGCTGCCGCTCGGCTTCGCGGCGCAATCTTGACCCTGCCGGGCGGCCGCGGGTAGCTTTTCGACCTCAACATGGCAGCGCTCCCCGGCAACCTCGACGGCACGCGCGTCCTCGACCTGACGCGCGAGCCCGGCTTCTTCGCCGGCAAGCTCCTCGGCGACCTCGGCGCCGACGTGGTGAAGGTCGAGCCGCCCGCGGGCGACCCCGCGCGCCGCTGCCCGCCCTTCTGGGGCGGCATCGCCGACCCCGAGCGCTCGCTCCTCTGGCTCGCCATGAACACCTCCAAGCGCGGCCTGACGCTAGACCTCGCCCGTCCGCGCGGCCGCGAGCTCTTCCTCGGGCTCGCCGCCGGCGCCGACGTGGTGCTCGAGACCGAGCCCACGCCCGGCCTCGGCTGGCCGGAGCTTCGCGCCCGCAACCCGCGCCTGGTCCACGTCGCGCTCACGCCCTTCGGCGAGAGGGGGTCGCGCGCGCGCTGGCGCGGTTCCGACCTCGCCGTGACAGCCATGAGCGGCAACCTCTACTCCACAGGCGATCCCGACCGCGCGCCGGTCCGCTGCTCGCTCCCGGTGTCGTACTACCACGGCGGGATCGAGGCTGCGGTCGGCGTCGCCTTCGCGCTCCTCGCCCGCGAGCGGACCGGCGAGGGCCAGCACGTCGACGTCGCCCTCCAGGAGGCGATGGTGATGCCGAACATCGGCACCGCCGCGATGTTCAAGATGACCGGCAACCGCGGCGCGCGCGCCGGCGCCTTCATGCGGCAGGAGAAGAGCGTCGCGCGGGAGATCTGGCCGTGCAAGGACGGCTTCGTGTCCTTCGCGCTCCGCGGCGGCCCGGCCCGCATCCCGGGGCTCGTCGCCATGGTCAAGTACATGGACGAGCACGGCATGGCGTCGGCGGCGCTCCGGGCGCGCGACTGGAAGGCGTACAACCACAACCTCCTCACCCAGGCCGAAGTGGACGAGCTCAGCCGGGAGTTCGGCGCGTTCTTCCTCACCAAGACGATGGGGGAGCTCTACCGCGCGGCGTGTGAACGGAACCTGATGCTCGCGCCCATCAACGACGCGCGCGAGATCGCCGCCTCGGGCCAGCTCGCGGCGCGCGAGTTCTTCGTCGAGGTCGAGAACCCCGGGCGCGGGCGGCTCCGCTACCCGGGCGCTTTCGCGAGGAGCAACGCGACCGCGATCGGCATCCGCCGCCCCGCGCCGCGGCTCGGCGAGCACACGGCGGAGGTGCTGGGCGAGCTGGGGCTCGGCGCGGCCGAGCTGGGGCGCCTGCGCACCGAGGGCGTGGTGTGACGGACCTCTTCGCCGGCACCGCCATCCTCGAGTTCGGCGGCGGCGCGGCCGGCCCGGTCGCGACCCGCTACTTCGCGGACCACGGCGCGACCGTGATCCGCGTCGAGTCGCGCCGGCGCCCGGATTTCCTGCGCACGCTCCGCCTCACGCCCGACTCCCCCGGCGGCCTGGACGGCGCGCACCACTTCGCGGTGCTGAACGCCAACAAGCTCTCCGTGGCCCTCGACCTCTCGCGCCCCGAGGGGGTGGCGGTCGCGCGCCGGCTCGCGCTCTGGGCCGACGCGGTGGCGGAGAACTTCGCCCCCGGCGCGATGGCCAAGTGGGGGCTCGACTACGCCGCGCTGGTGAAGGAGCGCCCCGACCTGGTGATGATCAGCACGTGCCTGAACGGCCAGACGGGCCCCGAGCGCCACTACCCGGGCTTCGGCGGGCAAGGCTCGGCGCTCGCCGGCTTCAATCACCTGACGGGCTGGCCCGATCGCGAGCCCGTCGGTCCCTTCGGCACCATCACCGACTCGCTCTCGCCGCGCTTCGCGGCGTTGCTGCTCGCCTCAGCGCTCCTCCACCGCCGCCGCACTGGACAGGGCCAGCACATCGACCTGGCGCAGGTGGAGGCCGGGATTGTCTGCCTCACCGAGTCGATGATCACCTACGCGGCCAACGGCGAGATCTTGACGCGCATGGGGAACCGCTCGCGGCACGAGGCGCCGCACGGCGTCTTCCCCTGCGCGGGGAAGGACAGCTGGGTCGCGATCGTGGTGCACGACGACGAGGACTGGCGGCGCCTCGTGCGCGCGCTGGGTGAGCCTGCGTGGGCGACGGACCCGGGGCTCGCGACCACGGCCGGGCGGCTGGCGCGCGTCGACGAGCTGGAGCGGCGGCTCGCGGAGTGGACGGCGGGGCAGGACGCGATGGCGGTCGCTGAACGACTCCAGGCCGCCGGCGTCGAGGCCGGGCCGGTCGAGGACTTCGCCGACCTGCACGAGGACCCGCAGCTCGCCCACCGCCGCCACTTCCGCGACGTCGAGCACGCGGTGCTCGGGCGGCACCCGGTCGAGACGCACGCGATGCGCTTCTCGGCGACGGAGCCGCGGATTCACTCGCCGGCGCCGCGGCTCGGCGAGCATACCGAGCACGTGCTGCGCGAGCTCCTCGGGATGGAGGGCGGGGAGTTCGCGCGGCTGAGGGACGCGGGGGTATTCGAGTAGCGGGCGAACGCCCGGGTTCGGTTAGCGTCGGCTGCGGATCCCGTACTTGAGCTTCTTCGAGGCGCTGATGTCCGGGATCAACACGTTCGCCGTCCACGTGTCGGTGATCTTCGCGGTGCCGGAGAGCTCGTTCCTCAGCGTGACCGACTCATGGAGGAGGTCGACCGAGTGACCGGGCCTCACGAAGATGTCCGTACCCGACTCTACCCGAAGGACCCGAACGCAGGTCTCGTTCACCTTGCATTCCGGGCAGGGTGAGGACGGACCACCATTCCGGCAATCCTCGTTGTTTCCACACTGCCTGGTGAACGTCTGCGAACAATGCGGCTGCGTCAGACAGATCTCGGTGGGTTTGCACCGCTCGCAGAATGCGGGAC
>JBKPBB010000152.1:0-13914 GCA_046744245.1 Thermodesulfobacteriota bacterium | reverse complement strand
CGAGCACCCCGTGATCTCGGCGATCAGGGGTGGTGCCTTCGGGTCGGTAGCGCCCGGCCGCACGGGCGAGGATGGCGAGGGGCCTCGCTCTTCGGGGGCATGCCCACTGCGAGGAGCCCGCCAGCGGGCGGCGCGCCTGCTCGCCCGCGACGCCGCGGACGAGGCGCCGGCGATCGCCGCGAGGTAGACGCCACCGAGGCAGGCCAATCTCGACGCCTCGGTGGCGAGCACCGCCCAGGCGGCGCCCAGCAGCCCGTAACGTGGCACCAGGTACTGGCTCGCCAGGAAGCAGACGACGAGGCTCAACACCGCAATCGGGAGCTGTTCCGGCAGCCGTCGCGCGGCGGTGACGGCGTAGCTGAGGGCCTGGGCGAGAAAAGCGACGCCCGTCGCCACCGCCAACCAGACCAGGACGCCCGTGTGCTTGGCGTATTCGGGCGCGTAGAACAGGGTGAGCATGCGGCTACCGAACAGCGCACATGCCGCGATCCCCAAGAGCCCGAGGGCGCCCGCGATGACCATCGTTCGCGACGTGAGCCGTCGGAAAGCCGCGAGGTCGTGGACGAAGTGGCGCGCGAGCCGGGGGTTGACGGCTGCGCCCAGCGCCAGCATCGGCTGAAGCGCCGCGACGAAGAGATAGGCGAGCGCCGTGAAGACGCCGAGCGCCGGCTCACCGCCGTTGGCCTCGACGGCATAGCGCGGCACGTTGACGGTGAGGCTGCTGATCCCCGCGACGCAGCCCAAGGGAAAGGCGGCCGATACGAGGCGGCCGAGGGAGCCGAGCTCCAGCGTCGGCCGAATGCTCTCCAGCCGGACGGCGGCAGGCAGGTCGTACGTCAACAGCAAGCTCCCCCAGCAGAGGGCCATCGCCAGGGTGGCGAGGATGATGTCCCCGGTCATCTCGAGGACGAGCCCGACTGCCAGCAGGCTGATGACACCTTTGGCGAGCATCGAGACCGCGACCCGCCGCAGGTTCTCCGCCTTCTGCAGGAGCCCGAACACGACGTCGCTCACCGCCTCGAAGGCCTTGCCGAGCGCCACTGCCAGGATCAGGTAGAGCGTGATCCCCTGATAGCCGAGGCCGAACGCCATTGCGGCGATGGCGGCCAGACCGAGCACGGTGCCGATCAGGCGCACGGACAGGTAGACGCTGAACGGATAGTCTTCGCGCGCGTCGGTCGACTGGAGCAGCCGCAGGTTGAGGTTGGTCAGGGTGATGATGGGAGCCGTCAGCGCGAGGCCGAGCGCGAAGCGCCCCACGTCGGTCGCGGTTCCGAGCTTGGCCATACAGACGAGGACTCCCCACTGGCAGGCGCTGTAGCCGAGATTGCCAACGAGGGCCCACGCCACGTTGCGCCGAAGCGACGGGATGTCTGCGGATTCCGATGAGGTCGACATTGACGGGGACGCGACGGACGAGATGGGGGAGACGGACCGGGTTCGCCTGAAGGGGGTTATCGGGCGCTGGCCGAAGCTTCGCTCCTCGGGCTACAAGAGCCCTCCCGGTGTGGATTTCCCAAGCTTCTGAGGCAGCGTGGCGTTCAGCCGGCTGCCGTGATTCAGACTTTCTTCACGACTTCGGCCGCTACCTCGACGGCGACGCTGCGCTGAAGCAGATCGATGCTCACCACGAACGTCGCCCGACCCCTGTGCCAGCGCTGGACCAGTCCCTCGACCCCGTCGAGCGGCCCGGCAACGATCCGGACGCGATCTCCTTCCCGGATCCACGGCACCGCACGCGCGCGGTCACCCGAGGCGAGGAGGCGACGGACCGCTTCCAGCTGCTCGTCCGGAATCGCGTGCAGCGCGTCCCAGCGCTCGCCGATGATGCGGACGACGCCGTCGGCGCTGACCACGCGGATGTACGCCTCGCGCGAGGGCGCGAAGCGGAGGAAGACGTAACCGGGGAAGAGCGGCCGCGCGAGGACGAGGCGGCGATCGCGCCGCCGGCTCGAGACGGAGACGCGCGGCAGGAATACCTGAAAGCGCCGCTGCCGCAGCCCTTCCTCCACCTTGGTCTCGCACTGGCTCCGCGTCCAGACGGCGTACCAGCGCTCGTGCGCGGCGGCGCTGGTCAGGGCGAGCTCGGGTGCGGCGCTCCCGGGGGTCACGGCACGACCTCCTGGTCGTCGGGAGCGCTCGGCGGGGGCGCCGCGCTGACCAGCTTCTCCATCGCCATCGATTCACGCCGCCCGAGCACCTCCGTGACGCCCTCGTAGACCGGCAGCATGTCGAGCGCGTTGCGCTCGCCCGCATGGAGCACGCTCTCCGCCGCGGGGAAGTCGCCGCGCGCCGCATAGACGTCCACCGCGAGCGTGCGGTAGAGGTCGCCCCGTTCCGGGGCCCGCTGCAGGGCTGCCCGCAGCACCTGTTCGGCCGCCGCCCCGTCGTCCGCCTTGAGATAGTCGCGTGCGGCACGCACCAGCGGGCCGACGCTTCGCGCGTTGCGCTCCGCCTCGGCCTGGAGCGCGGTCGCCGCGTCCTTCCAGTGGGCGCGGGCCTCGAGCAAGGTGACGAGATCCTCCACGATCCTCGTCCGCTCCTCCCCGGCGGAGGACTCGAGCGCCCGGTTGAGGCCGCGGCCGATCGCCTCGGCCATTTCGTCCTCGAGCGCCGCCAGGCGCGCGTTCAGGCCATCGCCATCGCCCTCGTCCTCGGCGCGGACGACCTCGCCCGCGCCGAGATACGCGTGCGAGGTCAGGGACGGGAAGCGAGACATCGACTCCTCGAGCTCGGCGGCCCCCTCCTGCCGTGCGCCCCGCGCCCAGAGTTGAAGCGCGAGCCGGTCGCGCACCTCGGGCGACCAGGGGCTGAGGGCGAGTGCCCGCCGCAGCTCTGCCTCGGCCGCGGGACCCGGCTCGAGGGCCGCGGCGAGCGCCTCGTGGCCCTCGAGGCTCGCCGGGGACCGATCGAGGCCGCGGCGGACGAGCGCCAGCGCGCGCCCGCGGTCGCCGTCCTCCGCAAGCACGAGGTCGGCCTTCTCCAGACAGTCGCGGGATGAGACGGGCGCAGCGCCAGCCAGCAGGCGCGCGCTGTTGGCGACCTGCGGCCCCGCGGCCGCGACCAGCAGCACGAGCAGCAGGCCGAGCGCGCCGGTGCCTCCGGCCCGCTGGGAGCGTCCGCTCAGCACCAAGAGCGCGACGACGACCATGAGGGCAAGAAAGTTCCCGGGCATGTGCAACCCGAAGTCGACCAGGCTCTGAGCGAGGGCGGCTGCGACGCCGCCCGCGAGGCCGCAGCGTATGAAGGGGTGCTCCCTGAGGGCGGCTCGCCACTCGGGGAACTCGAAGCTGTACAGGTCTTCGCTGGCCGGCTCGTGAGGCCCGAGTCGTACTTGCACGGCGCGAATCGGCTGCTCACGCCGGCTGGCGCGGAGGACGGCGAGCGCAAAGAGCATCACCAGGGCCACGCCGGCGATACCGTTCTCGGCCGCCAGCTCGAGGTAGTCATTGTGCGCGTGGTCCCAGATGCCCCCCTCGACGGGCGGCGCCTGGTAGGGACGGAAGGCGTGGAGCCACGAGCCAAGGCCGGTGCCGAACAGCGGATGGTCGCGGACGATCGCACTTCCCTCGGCGCTGACGGCGAGGCGGCTCGGGAGGCTGACATCGATGGACTCGACGGCGAGCGAGGGTGTCCCCTCGGCAGCGAGCCAGAGGGCCACCGAGGCGCCGCTCGCGGCCCCGAGCGCGAGAGCCGCCAATCCCCAGCTGGATGCACGTCGCGGCGCGTTTCCTGACCGCATGCTGCGGGCGATCCCGGCGCTCGCGACCGAGAGGCCGAGCAGCAGCGCCGCCATTCCCCCCCGGGAGCCGCTCCCGGCGTGCGCGACGCCCATCAGCAACAAGACCGTGCAGGTGAGCAGCGGCGCCCAGAGACGTCGCTGATGGGCGATCAGCGCGGCGACCCATGCCTGCCGCGGTCGCATGCCTTTCGCCCGCGCCTCATCGACGGCCTCGCGAAGACGGCCGGACACGAGCCCGATCATCGCCACGGCGTAGGACAGGGTGGCGGGGATCACCATCCCCAGCCAGGCGGCGAAGTGGTTCGGGTTGACGAAGGGGCCCGACACGCGCCCGGCCCACGCGGGCACTCCCGTGATCCAGAGGACCTTGGCGCTGCCGGTCGCCTCCGACAGGAGCCCCAAGCCGGCGAGGAGAGCGCCCCCGGCGAGCAGGGTGAGCAGCAGCCGATCGAAGACCGCCGCGCGCGCGTCTTCCTCCTCGGCCGTCGCGCGCCAGGGATACGCGACGGTGACGAGAAACGCTCCGAGCCCGATCGAAAACCGGCTGAGCTCCGCCCAGACGCCGTAGGGGTCGATGGCGAGGGGCCGCCACACCGTCCAACCCCCGTTGCCCGGCCAGCCGGGGAGCATCTCGGTGTACAGACGCGCCGTGGCGGGCGCGAGCAGGCGAAGCACCGTCGGCGGCAGGGGGAGGGTCGTCGCCAGCGCGAGCCCGACCAGACCGACCAGCGCCGCGATGCCCGGAGGGTACGGCGCCGCGCCACGCCGCCGCCGTTCGCGGATCGTGACGGCGAGCAAGAGGAGGATCACTGCCGAGCCGGCGGCGACGGCCCAGGGTTGGCGGCCACCCAGAAAGAGCGGCAGCCCGACCACGAACCCCTGAAGGGCGAGAAGCACCTTCCGGTCGCTCTGGCTGACGACCGGGAGACTCATGCGGATGCCTCCGGCGCTGGCGGTTGGTAGTAATTGTCGTACAGATAGAGGTCGCCCCAGTTCAGATCCACGTCGTTCACCACGACGCCGAGGAGGGGAGCGCCGGTCATCAACAGCCGATCGCGGGCCTCGCGGACCAGCCCGCTCGGAGTGCCGTGCCCCCTCACGACGAGCACGACCGCGTCGGCCTCCCTCGCGAGCACCACCGCATCCGTCACCGGCAGCACGGGCGGCGTATCGATGATCACGAAGTCGTATCGGGACCGCAGGCTCGCGACGATCTCGCGCATCCGCGCGGAGCTCACGAGCTCGGCGGGATTCGGGGGCACCGCCCCCGCCGGGATGAAGGAGAGTCGGGGCGCCTCGAGCGAGTGAATCACGCTCTCCAGCTCCTCCTGCCCCGCGAGAACGCTCGCCAGCCCCCGGGCGGCATCGACCCCGAGCGTCCGATGGCACCTCGGGTGGCGCAGGTCGGCCTCGAGCAGAAGCACCCGCGAGCCGGCCTCGGCGAGCGCCGTGGCGAGGTTGAGGCTCCCCACCGTCTTGCCCTCCGCCGCGACGGCGCTGGTCACGACGACCACCTTGGGTGGGGCGCCGCGTGCGGTGAAGAGGACGGCTGTTCGGAGGCTGCGGAACGCCTCGGCGACCTGCGACCACGGCTCGCGCAGGAGCACCAGGTCGCTCTGGCCGTCGAGTGCGTCCGTCGTGCCGTTCCCGTTCCTCGCCGCCGCTCCGTTCCCGTCGCTCGAGGTCGGCAGCCGGCGGACGTGGGGGCCCCGCACCGAAGCCCGGCGGGCCTGCTCGAAGTTGGGAATGGTCGCGAGCGTCGGCAGCAGGAGCAGGTCCTCGACGTCCTGGGTGCTCTTGACGCTCTGATCGAAGTACTCGCAGGAGAAGGCCACTCCGACGCCGAGCATGAGCCCGGCGAGCACGCCGAGCGTGAGGTTGAGCGGGACGTTCGGCTTGCTCGGTCGGAATGGCACCTCGGCCCGCTCGATGACCCGAACGTTGGAGGCGACGAGCTCCGCGTTCACACCGGTCTCCATCCGCTGCTTGAGCAGCGACGCATGCAGGGCGTGGGCGGTCTCCACGTTGTTCTTGAGAAGCTGGTAGCGCGTTCCCAGGTCCCGCAGCTCGATCGCCTTTGCGCCCAGGCGGTCGAGCTTGCGCCGGAGCTCCTCCTCGGCCAGCCGCGCGGCGTCGTAGCGGGAACGGACCGCCTCGACCTCCTGCGTCACCTCGGCGCGCAGCTGTTCCTCGATCTCGGCCTGCTGCCGCCGCAGCTCCTGCGACTGCGGGTGGTTCGGACCGAGCCGCCCGTCCAGGCCCGCCCGCTCGGCCCGGAGGTCGAGCAGGGCGAGGTGCAGCTTCTGGATGCCCGGACGATCGAGGAAGGAGGCGAGCAGGTCGCCGGGCGCCTTCCGGGTGAGGAACTCGTAGCGCGTCTGGAGAGCGACGCGGGCACCTTCCGCTTTCGTGAGCTGGCTCGAGAGGTCCGTGATCCGCTGGCCGACGGTCTTCTGCTCTTCGTTGACGGCGACGCTCGGGTGCTCGACCGCAAAGCGGCTGAGCGCCGCCTCGGCACCTTCCACTTGCTTCCGCGCCTCGTCGAGCTGGCGCCCGAGGAACTCCTGGGCCGTGACGTCGTTGCCGCGCCGCGCCTCCTCGTTGCTGTCCAGGTACGCCTGGGTGTGCGCCGCCGCGAGAAGCGCCGAGAGGGCGGGGTCCGGGGTCGTGAAGCGCACCTCCACGATATCGGTTCCACGGATCTCCTCGACCTTGAGGTAGCGCATGTAGCGATCGATGAGCGCAGGACCGGCCGGCGCCCGACTCGCCGTCTCGCGCTCGGAATATCCGGCCGGGGCGCTCTCGAGGCCGCGCGGACGGACGAGCCGCGGCAGGGCCTCGCCGAGCGCGAGCAGGCCGCGCAGACGGGGGCGAGGATGGAGGAAGGCCTCGTTCGTCGCCAGCCCGTGCTCGCGGATGACCCGCTCCGCGAGATCCCGGCTCTGCAACGCCGCCACCTGCGCGCTGACGAAGGTGAGCGCCGCATTTGCATCGCGGTCGCCGTCGCCGAGCCGGAGCACGTTGCCGTCGAGGCGCAGCTGGATGGGGGACTGCCGCGCGACCTGCAGGCGCGTCGACGCGGTGTAGAGGCGCGGCGTCAGGAGCGTGACGATGATCGTCAAGCCTACGGTGACCCCGAAGCACGCGACCGCGAGCCCGCGGTGCCGGTGGAGGACCGAGAGGTAGTCGCGCAGGTGTCGCGGCGCCTCGCTGAACTCGGCGTCGAAGATCGGCGGCGGGAGCTGTCCGTTTCGAGACGGAAGCTGCCCACGGGCCGCATCAGCCGGCATCGGGACTGGAGCTCGGTCGCGGGTGATCACCAAATCCTCCGGCTAGAAGAGCGGCACGCTGCCACCCACGTAGACGAGACCCTTGGCGAGGCTGTAGAAGCCCCAGGGCACCAGGCGGATGGTCGAGGCCGGGACGCGCACGACGTCACCGTCCGTGATGGGTACGTCGGCCGCGTGGCCGTCGGCCACCGCTACGAGGTCGACGGTGAAGGAGCGCTCCTCTCCCGGGCCGAGCACCCGCTTCACGGTGGCGTGGCGGCGGTCGGCGGGGAACAGGTCCCCGCCTGCCGCCGCGAGCGCTCCGGTCAACGTGAGCCCGCGAGTGACGGGGTACGAGCCGGGTTTCTGGACCCAGCCATCGACGAGCACGCTGCCCGCGGGTGAGACTGTGATGACGTCGCCCGGGCGCACGCGCGGGTTGAGCCCCCGGCCGTGGTCGACGGGCGCGTGGAGCAGCGCCTCGAGATCGAGGCGAACCGGCGCCGAGGTGTGCGCTGCCTCCTCCGGCGAGACCGGCGCCGAGTCGGCGACGGGTGCGAACTCGACCACGCGGCCCGCCTCCTTGGCCGGCCCACCGGCCGCCCAGATCATATCGGCAAGCGTCGCCCGCGGCCGCGTGAGGGGATAGAGGCCCGGCCGCTCGACGCTGCCGATCACCGCCACGACCCGGCTCCGGTACTCCACGATCTGCACGCTCACCCGAGGCTGGCGGAGAATTCCGTCCTTCATGAGGCGCCGCGCGATCTCGGCCTCCAGCTCGGTCGCGGTGAGGCCTTCCGCGTGCACGGTGCCGATCAGGGGCAGGGTCACGTCCCCTCTATCGTTCACCCGCATTCCCTGCGACGCGGGCGCTGCCGCCACCGCCGTGGGCCCGAGGGCTCCCGCGGCCGGCCGGGCCACCGGGGCTGCCCCCTGCACGTCGAGCAGGTCCGGGATGCGGATCTCGAGGAGGTCGTCGGGCCCGATCCGATAGCCGTCGGCCGACGACTCCTGCGCGCGCGCGGCCGCCAGCGCCTCGAGACGGGCGCGGTCTTGGGAGCTCATCAGGTCGCCCACATCGACTGCCGGCGATCCTTGCGCTCGCTCGAGGGCAGGGTTCGCCGCCGGCTTCGCTCTCGGGGCGCAGCCGCTGCCGAAGATCGGCAGGAGCAGAAGCACGGCGGCGACCGTGATGGCCGCCCGTCGCATTCCACGCCCTTCGTTCGTCAGCATGCCTTTCACCTCACCCACTCACGAGGGAGATCGAGTCGGGCACGGCGGATAGTGCATGCACCGGACCTTCCCGTTCCGCCCCTGGCAGCAGGCGCGCTGTACCGCGGCCGCCGGTCGGCCGCGCTCGGTCGGACAGGTCTTGCTGTCGGTCCGCAGGAGCACCGCCCCGGCCCGACACCGGAACGCCGGGGAGACGTCCGCCCGCGCGGGCGAGAGGGCGAAACCCACCCAGAGAAAGAGGAGCATCGCCCCCGACGGCCACCGTCGCGTTGCGAGAGGCTCTCTCACAGCCATCCCTCCGTGCTGAATTGCCTGACCGTGCTGAATTGCCAGAGTTCGAAAATGGTGGATCACCGCATCTCCTAGTGCTTCGGCGCCGGGTTGGGCTCCGCCGAGCTCCCGTCCTCGCCCGCCGTTTTCTCCCGGCTCGCACCCTGCGCGCGCCACCTCTCCGGCTTCTCCGTCAGCATTCCGAGAAAACGCCGGTAGAGATCGCAGCGTCGATAATGTTCGGTCAGGCAGAACCGATTCAGATGGGCGGCCGAGGGGATCCGCATCGACTCCGTGTCGGCACGACAGATGGGGGCTACGGCACTGTATAGGCAAGGACACTTGACCACGGCGGCGTGAGATTGGATCTCGGCAAAGGTTCTCTATGTCTCTGCGATGACCCGACGCTTACGTCCCGATACAAGCAACGAGCGTGCCTTGGCAGCCACGCTCGCGCCACGACGTCCAGCCGCGGGTTCGTGTTTCCGTGGCCTGCGGTGCCCCCCGACGTGCTTGTAAAAAAGAACCGGAAAGGTTCCAAAGAACCCGAAACGCCTCTCCCAAAGGGCGCTCTTCGTCCGCACCGCAAGCGCACCTCCGCGGTGCGCTTCCGCGTACGCGACAGTCTTCCAGCGACTTTTACGTCGTCGCGCCGAGCACAACCGCACCTCGCGGGTACGTTCGGCGCGCTCGATTGAAGAGAAGCGGGCGGCGGGTGCGCTCAGGCCCGCAGGTCCGGACTCTGCAATGCGGAAATGCGCCGGTGCCGAAGAACGGGGCGGAAGTCGCGGCGGCAGATCCCGTGGCGCTTCATGAGCGCCCGGACGTGCTTGGGAGTGATCCCGCCGTGCTGGGCAACGAGCACGGTCCTGCCCCGGTAGCGGCGAAGCAGGGAGAGAAGATAGAGCCTCTCGAAGGTTGCGAGCGCGCGCTGGCGGGCGACGCGAAAGGGCAGCTCGAGCTCGCCGGGCGACGGTCCCCGGGCGGGCGCGGCTCCCCCACAGAGGAGGTGGGCCGTCCCAATGGTATCCCCCGGGCACGCGACGATGGCCGTCTCGATCGCGTTCTCCAGCTCGCGCACGTTGCCGGGCCAATCGTGAGACATGAGGACATCGACCGCCTCGTGGCTCACCCGGTGGACGCCGGGCCGCTTCAGACGCAGTCGCTTCCGATCGACGAAGTAGCTCACCAGGAGCGGGATGTCCTCGCGCCGCTCGCGCAGCGGGGGGAGATGGATATGGACCACCTTCAGGCGGTGGAGGAGATCCTCCCGGAAGCACCCCGCCCGCACGGCGGCGGTCAGATCGGCGTTGGTAGCGGTGATGAGGCGGAAGTCGCTGCGGACCAGGTGATCCCCCCCGAGCCGGCGGAACTCGCGCTCCTGGAGCACTCGCAGGAGCTTCGCCTGGGCTTCGAGGGGGAGGTTGGCGATTTCGTCCAAGAACAGTGTGGCGCCGTCCGCCAGCTCGAAGACGCCCACTCGGCGGCGATCGGCTCCGGTGAACGCACCGCGCTCGTGACCGAACAGCTCGCTCTCTAGCAACAACGGCGCGACCGCATTGCAGTCCACGGCCACGAACTCCTTCGCTGCCCGCGGGCTCAGCTTGTGAATCAGCCGACCGATGATCTCCTTGCCGGTGCCGGTTTCCCCGGTGATCAGGACGGAGACATCGGCGGGAGCGGCACGCTGCACGACCGCCCATATCCTGTGCAGCTCGGGGCTGCGGCTGACGAGGGTACGACCCTCGCCCACCTCGACGTGCAGGATCTCCTTCGTGGCGGACATCCGACTTCCCCGGGTTGAATGGGCGGCCGGGGGCCGGCGTGTATGCAATCTCCACTCCAGGCGTCGGGGGACGAGATCATTACGCTCTTACACGTCCAAATTTACAGGGACGCACCCAATTTTACATTTGCCCGTCCAGGGCAACTCTCGTCTTGGTCGAGAGCCGGGCCAAGAGTTGACAGGCCCGTGGCGACGCGCCGCGGCAAATCGCGGCGCACCAAGCCCGCCTTCAGCGTCGGGGATGGACGCGGAGGTACTCCCGTGCGGCGTCGGCGACGAAGGACTGGATCGCACACTCGCCGCGGGCGCACTGGATCCTCACGCGCCGCCAGAGCCGCCCGGATATCCGGGCAGTGAGCGTCACGAGAGGCTCCGTCGGCGTACTTCGACTTCGTCTAGGTCGCGCGGAGATCCGTGAGCGGATGTCCATGCGAACTCCTTGGCGGCTCGCGAGACGCGGCGGGCGCTCGATGGCGCCGCTCGGTCGGGGCGTTCCGTGGGAGCCACTCGCGGGCGCACCGGCGAAGCAAGAAAACCATACACCTGTCGGCGGCGCGACGCCACGGTCGGCGGTCCCCCGGAGTCGCAGGCGGTGGCACCAGGTGAAGGCCGTGAATCAGGCTCCCGCCCAGCCCGCATTTCTCTCAGGGGTGACGCGTCCACACCATCAGGGCCACGAGCAACGCGCCGATCACCGCGAGGATGACGAACAGGCGCCTCCTCCCGCGCTTGCGCTCCTCCTTCACCACCACGAGCGGGATCGCCAGCCCGGCCTTCTCCTCCTCCGCGAGGCGGGCCTCGTAGAGGTGCCCGACGGCGGCTTTCACCTCGAGCGATGCCTTGTCGCCCCACGCGACCAGCTCCAGGACCTCGTCCAGATCCGCCGCCGTGAGCCCCTTCTCATGCAGCGGCCCGAGATCCGCGTTTCCTTCCTCGAAGTATGCCACCGCCTGCCGCACCCGCTCATTCGCCACTGGTCACGTCTCCTTCGTGTGCCCGCGCCTTCAGCTCGAAGACCGGATAGCCGGCGGCTACGGGCGCGAACTTCTCGACCGGCGAGCCGGCGGGGATCGGGAAGTAGCGCTGCACGGTCATCTTGAAGCGATCCAGGTAGGCCTTCAGCACCTCCGGCTTCTCCGCGTCGGAAAGGGCCCGCAGCCGACACGCCTCGCCCCGCATGCCCTTGCGCAGCGTGACCTGCCCGCTCGCGCGCGCGTTTCGCACCCACTGCGTTTCCCCGCGCCCCGCCACCAGGAAGCGCCGTCCGCCGTGCTCGAGGACGTCGACCGGCGTCGAGTAGAGCCGGCCGCTCTTTCGGCCGCGCACCTCTAGCAGGTAGTTGTGGGGGAGCGCGAGACCGAGGCCGACGAGTATCCCGAAGAGACGGCTGAAGACGCGCTCGAACGGAGAGGGCGCGTCGAAGCGAGCCGGCTGCGCGCTCATGCGGCTGCCGGGCGCATCGGACAATTGAAGCGCGTCTCCATCAAGGCGCTCACCCCGGGGTGCGCACACTCCTCGCCCAGCGCCGCCACCGCGTCAAGACTCTCGCCCGGAGCGAGGCGCCTCCGTAACCCCTCGGTCCCGTGCCGTGTAGGAGCGGCCCAGGAGGTTCCCTGACGATGAAGCGAATCGCTGCGTCCCTGCTGGCCGTCGGCCTGCTCGCCGCCCCGGTGCTCGCCGCCGAGACGACGTCCCCGGCGACGGCCCCCGCTGCCCCCGCGACCAAGGCGGCGGATACCACCAAGAAGGCGCCGGATGGCGCCACGGTCGCGCCCGCCAAGACGGAGTCGAAGCACCTGGTCATGGCGAAGAAGCCCGCGACCCACCGTCGTGGGCACAAGCGTCATGCCACCGTAACGAAGCCGAAGGCTGCCCCCGCCCCGCCGACCAAGTAGTGCGTCCCCGAGGAAACCCCGTGGAGGCGGACCGCGCCTCCACGGGGCGCCCGAAAAGATGTAAGACGATTCGGCACGTGAGCCGACTCCTCCAACCTGCCCTCCTCGCCGCCGCCCTCCTGCTCGCGAGCCCCGGGCCCGTCGTTGCCTGCCGCGACTTCGCGCAGGCGCCCGGCTCGCGCTGGCGCCTCGCATCCCGCCAGGGCGTCGCCTGGCTCGTCACCCCCTGCGGCGACCCGTTCTTCTCGATCGGGATCAATGCGCTCAACGGCGGCGCGCCGGCACGCGAGGCCGCGGGGCGCATCGCGTATCACTGGGGGTCCTACTACCCGCGCCTCGACGGCTGGCTGGCGACCACGCGCGCCCGGGCAGCGAAGTGGGGCTTCAACACCGCCGGCGCCTCGTCGCTGCCGCCCGACGTCCTGGCACTCCCCGTCATCCCCGACCTGGAGCTCGGCCGCACGGCGCGCTTCCACTGGGTCGATCCCTTCCACCCCGCGACCGAGGAGCGCATGCGCGCCGCCGCCCGCCGCCTGGTGGCGCCCTACAAGGACAGCCCCTTCCGCATCGGCTACTTCTCGGACAACGAGGTGGGCTGGTGGGACGGCGCGCTCTTCGCCTTCTATCTGGAGCAAGCGGCGACCAATCACACCAAGCAGCGGCTCGTGGCGCTCCTGCGCGAGGCCTACGGCGACGACTGGGACCGCTTCGCGCGCGACTTCGTGCCCCCGCCGGGCGTCGCCACCTTCGCGGATCTCCTGGGGCGCGAGGGCGCGACGCCACACCTCCGGCCCGGCGGCGACGGCATCCAGGTCGTCCGCCGCTGGACCGCCGTGGTGGCCGAGCGCTACTACCATCTCGTCCACGACGCGCTCCGCGCGGCCGATCCCGACGCGCTCGTCTTCGGCGACCGGCTCCCCATCTACTACGACCCGGCGGCCGTGCGCGCCATGGCACCCTGGGTCGACGCCATCGCCACCAACTACAATGTCGACAGTCCCGACGGCTGGATCGCGCGCTACTACTTCGACGGCCTGCGCGCGCTGAGTGGCGGCAAGCCGGTCCTCGTCTCGGAGTGGTTCTTCGCCGCGAACGAGAACCGCACCGGGAACCGCAACAACGGCCACCTGATGACCGTCGCGACCCAGGCCGAGCGGGCGCGCGGCGCGGCCGCCGCCGCCGCGCGCTTCGCGCACGAGCCGGGGGTCGTCGGCGCGCACTGGTTCCAGTACTACGACCATCCTCGCGGCGGGCGCGGCGACGGGGAGGACTACGACTTCGGGCTGGTCGACGTCGACGACCGGCCCTACGGGCAGCTGGTCACCGCGCTCGGGCGGGTGAACGCTCGCCTGGCGGCGTTCCACCGCGCCGCGCGCGTCGCGCCCCCTCGGCTGCCCGCCGAGCTTCCCGAGGCGCCGATCGACCCGCGCGACCGCTCGCTCGCCGAGTGGCCGAAGGAGCGCGCGCTCGTTGCGTTGAGAGCGCCCGCGCCCGAGGTTCCCTTCGGCGACCTCTACGTCGCGTGGAGCCGCGAGGGTCTGTCGCTCGCCGTCATCGCCATGGACTATTACGCGCCCGAGCTGCTCGCCGCCGACGCCGACCTCCCGCTCGACGAGTGCTTCCACATCGCCTGGGGGATCGACGCCGGGCACGGGCCACGCCGCGTCGCGCTCTACGTGGTCCCGCCGCGCACGCGCTCGGCGGTGGGCGACTACGTCA
>JBKPBB010000266.1:0-1947 GCA_046744245.1 Thermodesulfobacteriota bacterium | reverse complement strand
GTGCTCGTGCTCGCGCTCGGGCTCGTCTACGTCTGGCGCAAGGGCGCGCTCGATTGGACATGAGCGCGCGCCGCCGCGCATCCCGATGACCACCGAAGCGCTCCGCGATCGGCTCGTCACGCTGCTGCCCGGTGCGGTGGTGGTGCCGCCGGAGCAGGTGCGTGGCGAGGCGGTGGTGATCGTCGCGCGCGAGCGGATCGCGGGCGCGCTGGCGTCCCTCCGCGATCATCCCGACACGCGCTGCGAGATGCTCTCGGACCTGACCGTGGTCGACTACCTGGGTCGCGCGCCCCGCTTCGAGGTCGTCTACCAGCTCTACTCGCTCACCCACAACCCCCGGCTGCGGGTCAAGGTGCCGGTGCCCGAAGAGGACCCGGTCGTGCCAAGCGCGACGGGGCTCTGGAAGAGCGCCCACTGGGCCGAGCGCGAAGCGTGGGACATGTTCGGCATCCGCTTCGCCGGCCATCCCGATCTGCGGCGCATCCTCATGTACCCCGAGTTCGAGGGGCACCCGCTGCGCAAGGACTATCCCGTGAACCGGCGGCAGCCGCTCGTCCCGGAGCGTGACCCCATCGCGCAGCCGTGGTCCGCACGCAACGGGGCGCGCTGATGGCGACCGCTCCCGGCTCCCTGACACCCCGGCGCTTCGTCGAGCCCGAACCGGCGAGCGACGTGATGCAGATCCAGATGGGGCCGTCGCATCCCGCGTCGCACGGCACCATCAAGTTCAACCTGAAGCTCGACGGCGAGACGATCGTCGACGTCGACGTCGAGATCGGCTACCTGCACCGCGGGTTCGAGAAGATGTGCGAGCAGGGAACGTGGAACCACTGCTTCCCGTACGCCGATCGGCTGAACTACGCCTCGCCGATCCTGAACAACGTCGGCTTCGCGCTCGCCGTCGAGAAGCTCGCCGGCGTGACCGTCCCGGAACGCTGCCAGTACGTCCGTGTCGTCGGCGGCGAGATCTCGCGCGTCACCGACCACCTCACCTGCCTCGGCATGGCGGCGAACGAGATCGGCGCGATCTCGGCGGGCTTCTACATGCTCGAGGCGCGCGAGTTCCTCTACGACCTGGTGGAGGCGATCACGGGCGCGCGCCTCACGGTCACCTGGTGCCGGCTGGGCGGCGTCATGAACGACCTGCCCGCCGACATGGCGGCGCGGACGGCGTTCGCGCTGAAGCAGACTCGCCGTATCCTGGCCGACTGCGACCGCCTGCTGTCGCGGAACCGCATCTTCGTCGACCGCATGGTCGGCGTCGGCGTGATCGCACGGGACGACGCGATCTCCTACGGGCTCACGGGGCCGCTCTTGCGTGCCACCGGAGTGCCCTACGACGTGCGCAAGGCCGAGCCGTATCTCGTCTACGACCGCGTGGACTTCACGGTGCCGACCGGCACGCGCGGCGACAACTACGACCGGTTCATGGTCCGCATGGCGGAGATGGAGCAGAGCATGCGCATCATCGAGCAGGCGCTCGCCGAGCTTCCCGGGGGTCCGATCGCGGTGAACGACCCGCGCTTCTTCCTCCCGCCGAAGCAGGAGGTCTACACCTCGATCGAGGGCCTCATGAACCACTTCAAGCTGATCATCGAGGGTCAGAAGATCCCCGCGGGCGAGGTCTACGTCGCCACCGAGGGCGGGAACGGCGAGCTCGGCTTCTACCTCGTGAGCGACGGCAGCGGGCGGCCATACCGCGTCCGCATCCGCCCGCCGTCCTTCTACGGCATGGCGGCGCTCGGGGAGATGCTGCGCGGGCACATGGTCGCCGATATCATCACCACCTTCGGCCAGATCAACATGATCGGAGGGGAGTGTGACCACTGAGCCTCCAGGTGGGGGAGGCGTATCTCAGCCTCCAGGTGCGGGAGGCGTATCTCCTGACCGGCCGCGCTTCTCCGCCGCCGCGCTCGCCGAATATCAGGAGGTCCTCAGCCGCTACCC
>JBKPBB010000083.1:0-3036 GCA_046744245.1 Thermodesulfobacteriota bacterium | reverse complement strand
CGGCAAGTACCGGCTGCTGCACGGGGCATGGGGCGACCTGGCCGCGGGTCTGGTGCTGCGCGCGCCCGCCGGCAACCAGGACAATTTCCAGGGCACTGGGACGTGGGAGCCGGCGCCCATGCTCTACGCAGCGACGCCGTCCCTCTCGCTCGGGCACGGCGTCGGCCTGCAGGCGTACGCGAACGGCGGCGTCGAGCTGAACGGCAGCGCCGTCGACCAGAGCGCGGGACGCTTCGGCCTCGGGCTCGACTGCGCGGTCAAGGAACGCTTCACGGCGGCCGTGGCCTTTCTCGGCCGCGAGCCCTTCGAGGGCATCGCCCCGCCGGGCTTCTTCGACGTCGCCCGCGTCGACCCCCGCACCGGGCAGCGGTTCACGGCGCCCGTCCTCGGCCTCGAGCGGGAGCGGGCCAGCACCTACGACCTCTCGCTCGGCGGGCGCGTCGACCTCTGGCGCGACACGGTCTTCGGCTTCGCCAACGTCATCCTGCCGCTCAACCGGGATGGGTTTCGCTCCGACGTGATCCCGCTGGTCGGGATCGAGGCCGCGTTCTGAGTTCGAGGGCCCCACTCGGGCGACTCACCTGAGTGAGGTGCCCGCCGGCGGGCGCCGCCGCTACTGATGGGTGGTGATGGATTCGGCGTGGACGGCCGACTATACAGAGGTCGCTTCGGGATCGGCATGCCGGACGTGCGTCCAGCGGTAGGTCATGCGTCTCGTCGTGTTGCGCACACGCACGCGGATCTCCACGCGACCTTGCTCGACGTCGCGCGTGCGACTGCCTCACACCGGGACCTTGCGACCTTGCTTCGCGATCTCGTCGAGGTGCTCCATCGGGTCGCCCGCTTCGACCGCGTGGCACTCGTGCTGCACGACCCGACGTGCGACGTGATGCGACTGCACAGCGTCGCCGCCTTCCATCCGACTCCCGGCACCCTGGCAGAGTTGCCGATCGGGGATACGCCGGCTGGCGTTGCGTGGGAGACGCAGCAGCCCATCGTCGCACCGAACCTCGACCGCGAGACACGCTTTCCCATCGTGACGGGGATCCTGCGCGGCGAGGGGATGAGGTCATCCTGCACCGTCCCGCTCACCTCGCCGCTTCGGCGCCTTGGCTCGCTCATCTTCGCCAGCCTCGAGGAAGGGGCGTTCGCGCCGCCCGATGTCGAGTTCCTGCGGCAGCTCGCCGCTCAGGTGGCTTTGGCCGTCGACAACGTGCTCCATCACGAAGCCGCGCAACACGCGCAGCGTACCTTGGCGCAGGAACGCGATCGGCTTCAGCTCCTGCTCGAAGTGAACAACACGCTCGTCTCCAACCTCGAGCCCCGCGCGCTGTTCAGCGCGATCGCCAAGTGCGCGCGGCGCCTCGTCGCGCACGACTACACGAGCCTCGCGGTGTACGACCCGCGGCGGGCCGCGTTCGACATGTGGGCGATCGAGTTCGCCGGCAAGGGTCTCATCAAGGAGCATATGTCGGTCCCCTTGGAGGGGTCACCCGCGGGCACCGCCTTCGCGGCGGGCAAAGCCGTCCGCTTCCAGCGAGCGGACCTCGCGGCGCTGACGGCCGACGTCGCCGGCCTGCTGCTCGCCGAAGGCATCCAGTCGATGTGCTCCATCCCGCTCACGGTCCATGACCGCCGGCTTGGGACGCTCAGCGTCGCCCGCCTCGGCGGCGAACCGTTCACCGCCGAGGATGCGGAGCTCCTGGCAGCGGTGGCGAATCAGGTCGCCTTCTCCGTCGAGAACGCTCTGGCGTTCCAGGAGATTGCCGAGCTCAAGGACAAGCTCGCGGCGGAAAAGGTCTACCTGGAGGACGAGATCCGCACCGAGTACAACTTCGAGGAGATCATCGGCGAGGCGCCCGCGCTGAAGCGCCTGCTGCACCAAGTGGAGACGGTGGCGCCGACCGACTCTGCGGTGCTCGTCTGCGGCGAGACCGGCACCGGCAAGGAGCTGATCGCTCGCGCCATTCACGACTTGAGCCGGCGTCGCGAGCGGACGTTCGTGAAGCTCAACTGCGCCGCCATCCCGACCGGTCTTCTCGAGAGCGAGCTGTTCGGCCACGAGCGAGGGGCCTTCACGGGCGCCATCGCGCAACGGATCGGGCGCTTCGAGCTGGCGGACGGCGGGACCCTCTTCCTCGACGAAGTCGGCGACATTCCGCTCGAGCTCCAGCCGAAGCTGCTGCGCGTGCTCCAGGAGCAGGAGTTCGAACGGCTCGGCAGCACGCGCACCAAACGCGTCGACGTCCGACTCGTCGCGGCGACCAACCGAAATCTCGCGGAGATGGTGGCGGCCGGGACCTTCCGCAACGACCTCTACTACCGGCTGAACGTCTTCCCGGTCACGCTCCCGCCGCTGCGGGATCGCCCGGAGGACATCCCGCCGCTCGTCCGCTACTTCGTGCAGAAGTTTGCCCGGCGGATGAACAGGCGCATCGAAACCATCCCGGCCGACGCGATGGAGGCTCTCTCCCGCTACGCCTGGCCCGGGAACGTGCGCGAGCTGGAGAACGCCATCGAGCGCGCGGTCATCCTGACCAGCGGCCCCGTCCTTCGAGTGCCCGTCACGGAGTTTCGCGCCCGCGCCATTTCGGCGCCCCGTGAAGGGACCCTCGAGGCCACCGAGCGCGACGCGATCGTCCGCGCGCTGGGTGAGACCAACTGGGTGCTCGGCGGTCCGCACGGCGCTGCTGCGCGCCTGGGCCTGAAGCGGACGACTTTGCAGTCCCGGATGCGCAAGCTCGGTATCGATCACGCCAAACAAGGGTGATGCCCGCGGTGGAGCGCTGAAGGCGGGATTTCGCGATCAGCGTCGAGCAGCCCACGGGAGAGGAGGAGTCATGGGGAACACGAAGGTCTACGAGGCGCTCGCGCGCCAGCTGCGCGCCGACTCGATCCGCTGCTCGACGATCGCGGGCTCCGGCCATCCGACGTCGTCGCTGTCGGCCGCCGATCTGATGGCCGTTCTCCTCGCCGGCCATCCTGCGGGCGCGGTCGATGAGTGCGATCGCCCTCGCGGCATGATCGGGTGATCCA
>JBKPBB010000192.1:0-5075 GCA_046744245.1 Thermodesulfobacteriota bacterium | reverse complement strand
CCACGGCCTCCGGGGGTCCGTCGACCCGGAGCACGACCCGCTGCCGGCGGCCGACGCGCTCGGCGAGCTCGCGCGGCGTGCCCTCGCCGACCAGGCGGCCGCCCGCGACGACGATCACCCGCTCGCAGAGGGCCTCCACCTCGGAGAGGATGTGGCTCGAGAAGAAGACGGTCCGGCTGCCGCCGAGCGCGCGCACCAGGTCGCGGATCTCCACCACCTGCCCGGGATCGAGCCCGATGGTCGGCTCGTCGAGGATCAGGATGGGCGGGTCCCCGCACAGAGCCTGCGCCAGGCCGACGCGCTGGCGGTAGCCCTTGGAGAGTGTCCCCACCCGCCGCCGCGCCACCCCGTCGAGGCCGCACGACGCGAGCACCCGGGCGACGGCGCGCGCGCGCTCCGCCCGCGGGATGCGCTTCATGCGTGCGACGAAGCGCAGGTACCCCTCGACGCGGAGGTCCGGGTAGAAGGGCGCGTACTCCGGGAAGTAGCCAACCGCGCGCCGGCAGGCGAGCGGATCGCGCGCGGGATCGCGGCCGGCGATGCGTACCTCGCCGCTGGTGGGCGGGAAGATGCCGGCCAGGATGCGCAGGGTGGTCGTCTTGCCGGCGCCGTTCGGCCCGAGGAAGCCGACGATCTCGCCCATGTCGACGCGGAACGAGATGCCGCGCACCGCCTCGACCGCGCCGAAGGTCTTGGTCAGGTCCCGCACCTCGATCATCGCCTGGCCCATGCCGCTCCGGGTATATCAAATCCGGGCGAGCAGCTCCGCGGTGAGCTCGTCCAGGTGCGCGAGACGGCAGGCGGCGCCCGTGAAGTCGTTGTCGAAGGTCAGGTCGCTCGGCAGGGCGATGGCGCGCGTCCCGGCGGCGAGCGCGGCGCGCAGCCCGCGCTCGGTGTCCTCCACCACCGCGCACTCCCCCGGCGCGAGCCCGAGGGCGGCCGCCGCGGCGAGGTAGGCGTCGGGCGCCGGCTTCGGGCGGGGGTAGTCCTCGCGCGCGACGGTGGCGTGGAAGAGCGGCGCCACGCCCAGGTGCGCGAGGAGGAAGGTCACCTCGGCGCGCGCGCTGTTGGTCGCGAGCCCCAGCCGGTGCGTCGGGCGGAGGCGGCGAAGCGCGTCGAGCGCACCCGGGCAGGGCGCGACGCCCGCACGCAGGAGGGCCGCGTAGACGGGCGCCTTCCGCGCCCGGAGCTCGTCGGGGCCGATCGGCAGCGCGTACGTCCGGCACGCGTACTCGGGGCCGAAGCCGCCCGCGATCCAGTGGCGCCGGTACTCCTCGAGCCCGACGTCGACGCCGAGCTCGCCGAGCACGCGACGGTACGCCTGCCACTGCAGGGGCTCGGTGTCGGCGATCACGCCGTCCAGGTCGAAGATGACGCCGCGGACCACGGTCTACAGTGTCCAGGTCTGGAGCAGGTCGTACACGCCGCGCCACTTCCGGTAGCGCTCGTCGCACTCGGCCGCGCGCCGCGGGTCGGGGTCGACGCGGCGCGCGCCGGTCATGGTGGACACCGCTTCCGCAGTGCTCGCGTACACACCGGCGCCCACCGCGGCGAGGATCGCGCAGCCGAGGCTCGCGCTCTCCGGCACGGCGGCGACCGACACCGGCACGCCGAGCGTGTCGGCGACCAGCCGGAGGAGCGTCGGGCTCTGGGTCATGCCGCCGCTCAGCGCGAGGACCGGGATCGGGCGGCCGGCGACCGCCGTGATCTGCTCGCAGTTGCCCCGGATGGCGTAGGCGATGCTCTCCAGGTAGGCGTGCAGAACCTCGCCGCGCGCCGGCCGGTCGACGTGCAGGAGCGGGAAGCGGAAGAGCACGCCCGCCGGCTTGAACGGGCTCATATCGGCCAGGTTGAAGACGACCGGGCCCAGGTGGCAGAAGATCTGGCGCTCGCCAGGCGCGGTCCCCGCGATCGCCTCCTCGGCGGCGGCGTAGGCGGCCGCGTCGGTGGCGCCGTAGACGAGTTCCAGGAGCCAGCGGTAGGCGCCCCCCGTGTCGCCGGCGTTGCTCTCGAGCACCCAGCGGTCCGGCACCACGTGACAGCTCGTCCAGAGCCTGCCGCTCGGGTCGATGAGCGGCGCGCGCGTCACCATCTGCACCGGTGTGGTCGTACCCACGACCGCGCCCGTCTCGCCCGGCTCGTGCACGCCCGAGCCGAGGAGCGCGCTCTCGGTGTCGGCGCCGCCCACGAACACGGGCGTGCCCTCGGGGAGACCGGTCGCGGCTGCGGCCGCCGCGGTCACGCTGCCGGCGCGCGCGCCCGCGGCGGCGAGCGGCGGCAGGATGTGCGCCGGGATGTCGAGTGCGCCCAGGATCTCCTCCGACCAGGCCCGGCGCGACACGTCGTAGAGCATCGACTCGCCCGCGTTCGAGTGCTCGGCGACGCGCTCGCCGGAGAGGAGGTAGGTGATCCAGTCGTTCAGCATGAGGAGCGACGCCACGCGGCGCGCGTCGCGGTGCTTGCGGAACCAGAGGTAGCGCGCGAGGGGGAAGATGTAGGGCGGGGCGTGGCCGGTGAGCGCGTGGAGCCGCTCCGCCGGGATACGCTCCAGCAGCTCAATCCCCTCGACGGCCGCGCGCGCATCGAGGTTCGGCCCGGCGTAGAGGACCTCGCCGGCACGATCGACGAACACGCAGCCCTCGCGCTGGCTGGTGGCGGCCACGCCCAGGATGCGGGCGCCGTCGGGGAGCCGCGCCATCACCGCACGCGCCGAGCGCGCGAGCGCGCCCCAGAACGCCCCAGGGTTGAGGTCGAAGCCCCGGACGTAGGGGAGGCTCGGGTCGCTGAAGATGGTGTAGCGGAACGGCTCCTGGGCGCTCGCCAGCGGACGGCCGGCGAGGTCGAAGGCGACCGAGCGCCCCGATCCGGTGCCGGCGTCGAGCGTGACCAGGACGTCGGGCACGAACGTCAAGTCGGCCGCTCGAGCACGGCCGGGTTCGCCACCCAGCGCGGGCGCTCGCCGCGCAGGTGACGCTCGATCGCGTCGACCACGATCTCGCTCTGGTGGCGAGCCACGTCGACGGTCGCGCCGCCGATGTGCGGCGTGACGATCACGTTGGGGAGCGCGAGGAAGCGGTTGTCGGGCTGGAGCGGCTCCTCGGCCAGCACGTCGAGCGCCGCGCCGGCGAGCCGCCCGTCACGCAGCATCGCGTAGAGCGCGTCCTCGTCGGCGAGCGCGGCGCGCGCCGTGTTGACGAAGTAGGCGGTCGGCTTGATGAGGGCGAGGCGCTCGCGCGAGAGGAGGTTGCGCGTCTCGGGCGTGACCGGCGCGTGCAGGGAGACGAAGTCGGACCGGCCGAGCAGGTCGTCGAGCGGGCCGAGCTCGACCCCGGGGGGCGCGTCCGTGACGTACGGGTCGTAGGCCAGGACGCGCGCCTTGAAGGCGCCCAGCCGGGCCGCGACCTCGCGCCCGACCGCCCCCAGGGCGACGAGACCGACGGTGCGCCCGCCCAGCTCGACGCCGGTGAAGCGGTTGTACATGGCGAGGAAGCCGCCCGCGTCCGTGATCCGCGCCGCGCCCTCCCGGAAGGTGTCGCGCATCGGCCCCAGGTGGCGGGCGAGCATCAGGAGGAACGCGAGCGTCAGATCGGCGACGGCATCCGCGTTGCGCCCCGGGGCGTGGAAGACGGGGATGCCCTTCCGCGTCGCCAGCTCGAGGTCGATGTTGACCGGGTCGCCGCGGCAGCAGCCGATCAGCTTGAGCGGGACCGCCTCCAGCACCTCGGCGTGCACCAGGTCCGCTTCCACGATGAGCACGTCGGCGCCGACCTCCCGGATGCGCCGGGCGAGCTCGGCGCCGTCGAAGTAGATCGAGCCGCGCGCCTTCCAGTCCTCGTGCACCACCTCCATGTGGCGCGCGAGACGCGCCTTGGCGGCGTCGTCGAAGCTCGCCGTGATGAGGGCACGCATGGCGTCGTCAGGCGGCGAGCAGGCGGCGCACGAGCTGGATCACGTGGCGCCGCACCTGCTCGCGCAGCGGCCCGCTCCGCACGCTGCCGCCGAGCAGGCTCTGGTAGGAGCGGCTGTCGAGCAGGAAGACGAGCAGCACGGAGTGCATCGAGAGCATGAACAGCCGCGATTCGTCGTCCGTGAGCGTGCGGCTTCCGAGCCGCCCGACCCAGGTCGAGAAGACGCTCCACGCCGGCGCCAGGATGTCGCGCTCGATGCCCAACTCGATCTCCTCGTTCTCCACGATGCGGCGCATGAGGAGCTTCGGCACGTTCGGGTTGTCGGCGAAGAAGTCGAACAGCTGCCGCATGGTCGCGTCGATGGCGGACTCGCGCGCATCCTGGCGCGCGAGCAGCGGGGCGAGCGTGTTCCGCAGCAGGTCGACGATCTGGTCGTAGATGTTCCGGAAGACCGTGAAGTAGAGGGTCTCCTTCGACTCCCAGTGGTAGTGCAGGCTCGAGATGTTCACGCCCGCACGCGCGGCAATCTCCCGCGTCGACGCCCCCTGGAAGCCCTTGGCCGCGAAGACCGCCTCGGCGGCGGCCAGGATGCGTGCCTTGGTGGACCCTGGCGCCTCGCGCGCCTTGTCGAGCGCCGACTTTGCCACGTGCGTCGCGGATGATTAGAGCGATTGACCCAGGCCGGGGCGTACCTCGACCCGGGAGCGGCTGTCAACCGGCGCGCGGACCCTCAGAGTCTGTGCACTCTCAGTGTACGATCTTCTTCCGCACCGCGAAGCGCACGATCTCCGCCGTGTTGTGGAGGTCGAGCTTCTCCATGATGTGCTTGCGGTGCGTCTCCACCGTGTTGATGCTCACCGAGAGGACGGTCGCGATCTCCTTGTTGGTCTTGCCCTCGGCGATGAGCTGCAGCACCTCGCGCTCGCGGTCGGTCAGCAGCGCGAGGTTGTCCTCGACCTCCTGCCCGCCCGCGTCGCCGAGGTAGCCCTCGAGCAGCACCTTCGAGACGGCCGGGCTGAAGAACGAGCCGCCCCGGCCGATCGCCTTCACGGCCTTCAGGAGGTCCAGGTCCTCCGAGTCCTTGAGCAGGTAGCCGCGCGCGCCCGCCTTCAGGCTCTGTCGCACGCACACGTCGTCGGAGTGCATCGTCAGGATGAGCACCTTGGC
>JBKPBB010000221.1:0-7085 GCA_046744245.1 Thermodesulfobacteriota bacterium | reverse complement strand
GTCCACGGCATGCCGTCGACCCGCTCGAAGCCGACCCCCACGCGTGCGAGGAGCTCCGGGTAGACCTCCTCGTGCTCGATGCCGGTGTGGCCCGCGGCGACGCGGACCTCGAGCAGCTCGCGCAGCACGCGCGCCGCGCCGGCCGAGAGCTTCAGGAACCCGACCGACTCGCCGGCCAGCTCGTACCCGGGTCCGCCGCCGCGGACGATGTCGAGGACCCGCTCGCCACGCACGAGGAGCATCTGCTCCTCTCCCGTCACCTCGACGCCGGCGTCCAGGAGGAAGCAGTTCCGGTTGGGCGACTCGACCAGGCGCGCGATCATGGCGGACGCACAGAGGACGTCCGCGTCCATCACGAGGACGGGGCCGTCGAGCAGCTCGCGTGCCGTCCACAGCGAGAGGATCGCGCCCTCGCGGAAGCGCGGGTTCGAGAGGTAGCGGACGCGGATGCCGGGCGGCCCGCCGCCGACGGCCGCGCGCACGGCGTCCTCGCCGAAGCCGACCACCACGACGGCCTCGCGCACGCCCGCGGCGGCGAGCCCTTCCAGGAGACGCACGAGCAGGCTCTTCCCGCCGATCTCGATCAGGCACTTCGGCCGGCCGTTCGAGAGGCCGAGGAGGCGCTTGCCGACGCCGGCGGCGAGGAGGATCGCGGTCACGCGCCCAGCACCTCGGCGAGCGCCGCCAGGAAGCGCTCGAAGTCCGCGCGCGCGAGCTGTCCCATGTTGGCGACCCGGACGATCTCGCGCGCGAGCCGGCCCTGGCCCTCGTAGACGACGAAGCCGCGCGCCTTGAGCCCGTCGTGCAGGGCGGCGTACGTCCGCCCCGCCGGCAGCCAGAGCGAGGTGAGCGAGTTGGAGCGGCGGGCGGGCGGGAGGACGAAGCCGAGGCCGAGCCTCGTGAAGCCGTCGCGCAGGAGCCCGGCCGCCGCCGCGTAGCGCGCGATGCGCGCGCTCACCCCTTCCTCCAGGAGCTCCGCCAGCGCCTCGTCCAGAGCGTAGGCGAGCTGCACCGCGGGCGTGAAGGGGACCGTGCGGCGCTCCTGCGCCTCGTGGTGGACGGCGAGCGAGAGGTAGAGCGAGCGCCGCGGGTGGGTCGCGAGGCGCGCCATCGTCTCTTCGCGCACGAGCACGAAGGCGAGCCCCGGGAACGCCTGGATGCACTTGCCGCCCGTGCCGACGATCAGGTCGGCCGCCTCGAGGTCGAGCGTATCGCCCGCGAGCCCGCTCACCGAGTCGACGATCACGAGCTTCCCGTGCGCGCGCGCGAGGCGGCCGAGCTCGGCGACCGGGTTCAGGAGCCCGGTCGTCGTCTCGTGGTGCACCACCGCGACCGCCTCGACGTCGGGCGCGCGGAGGGCGTGCTCGACCGCGGCGAGGTCCGGCGGCTCGGTCCAGGCGCCCTCCACCACCGTGTACGGGAGGCGCGCCGCCGCGGCCATGGCGGCGATCCGCTCGCCGTACACGCCGTTCGACACGACCACCAGCCGCCCGCGCGCGGAGAGGACGCTCGTGACCGCTGCCTCGAGGGCCGCCGTGCCCGAGCCGGTGATGAGGACGGCGGTGAAGCCGCCCCCCGGCGCGAAGGCACGCAGAAGACGCGACCGAATCGACGCCTGCAGGTCGCCGTACTCGGGCTCACGGTGGCAGAGGTCGCCGCGCGCGAGCGCCGCGTTCACGCGCGGCGAGACGTTCACCGGGCCGGGATTCAGGAGGATCATCGCCCGGTACCCAGCGCGCGCCGCAGGCGGGCGGTCATGGCCTCCGGCGCGTGCGGGATGCGCGGCGCCGGCGGCCCCGGCGGGCCGAGCGCGATGCGCACGAGGAGGAAGGCCGGCCCCTCGCGCCCGAGGAATCTTGGTGCCTCCGCGGCGAGCGCCGCGCGCGTCTCCACCCGGCCGGCGAAACGGTAGCCCGCGGCGCGCGCGACCTCGTCGAGCCGCACGCGGTCGGTGATGGTCGGCTGCGCGCCGGTCGAGGCGTGGGCGCCGTTGTCGAAGCAGACGTGGAGCAGGTTCGGCGGCGCCTCGGCCGCGATGGTCGCCAGCGTGCCGAGGTTCATGAGCACGTTGGCGTCGCCGTCGAGGACGAGCACCCGCCGGCGGGGCTGCGCGAGGGCGATCCCCAGCCCGATCGAGGAGGCGAGGCCCATGGAGCCGATCATGTAGAAGCACTCGTCGCGGTCGCGCGCGGCGCAGCCGGCGCGGCCGATGTGGCCGTTGGCATGGATGCAGACGGTGCCGTCGGGGACGGCGGGGGCGAGGACGGCCAGGGCATCGGCAAGGGTCATTCGAAGATTCCCGGCCGCACGACGAGGGCGACCGGCCGTCGCGTGTCGCGGATGCGCGCCGCCGCCCAGTCGACGTCCGCGTCCATCGCCTCCGCCAGCGGGGCGCGGAACGGGACGCCGAAGAGCTCGAGCAGGCGCGGCAGCAGCTCGCCCATGACGAGATGCTCGGGGGCGTCCCGACCCTCGTAGCCCCGCCAGGTCACGAGCAGGAGCGCCGGGATGCGGTAGAGGACGTGCAGCGACCCGAGCGCGTTGAGCGACACGCCGAGACCCGAGTTCTGCATGATGACGACCGGCGTCCGCCCGGCGAGGTAGGCGCCGGCCGCCACGCCGAGCGCCGCGTCCTCGCGCGTCTCGCCGAGGTAGAGCTCACGGCGCTCGAGCTCGGCGAGCAGGGTCTTCACCAGCGAGCAGGGCACCCCCACGAAGAAGTCGAAGCCAGCGGCGAGGAGGCGGTCGACGAAGCGATCGGCAGGGACGCTGCCGGTCATGGATGCTGCTTCGTCACGACCGCGCCCACCGGATCTCCATCTCCTCCCGCTCGCCAAGGGCCTTGCGCAGCAGGGCGAGAAGGGCAGGGTCCGCGCCGGCCTCCTCGAAGGCGTCGAGCGTCGGCTCGTTGATGTAGTAGTCCTGATCCTGGGGCGACTCCTCTTCGAGCTGATCGGCCAGGAACTGGAGCTGCTCCTCGCTGATCGCACCGAGCGCGGCGCCCGTGTCCTTGTCGTAGAGCTGGATCATTCTGCCCCTCCTGCACGCTGACACGAGGCGCGGCTCGGGCACGCGCCCGCTCCCCCGCGCCTATCGCGCCACCTCGGCGCACGCCCGGTGGTAGTCCTCGATGGTGTCGATCTCCATCCAGCCCTTGTGGATGTCGACCGACACGACCGGCCGGCCGCGGCCGATGAGGGCCTGGAGGATGTGGGTCACGCTCGCGCGCTCGAGCCCCTCGGTGCCGCGAGCGGCCAGCTCTCGATGGACCGCGCGCAGCGCCGTGGCGCCGGCGGCGGAGAACATCGCCATGCCGATGAACTCGCCGTGCGCCTCCTCGGGCGCGACCTCGGGGCCGATGCGGACGACGCGGCTCCCGCCCTCGGGCGCGACGAAGCGCCGGCCGTTGGGCGGCGTCTCGGTCACGACCAGATCCAGCGGGCCGGCCGGGAGGCCCAGGCCCGCGCGGTAGGCGTCGTGGAAGGCGCGATCGACCACCACCGCCACCTCGGCCTTCGTCTGCAGCAGCTTCACCAGGACGGCGGGGTCGAAGAGGATGTCGCCGTAGAGGAGGACGAAGGGGCCGTCGAGCTCGCGTTCGGCGCCGAACAGAGAGCCGACCTCGCCCGTCTCGGCGAAGCGATCGTTGTCGACGAAGCGGAGCCCGGGGAGCGCGATCCGTTCCTTCCTGTAGCCCCGCACCACGACCACGTCGCGTACGCCGCAGTGATGGAGCGCCTCCACCTGGCGCTCGAGGATGGTGCGGCCCTTCACCTCGAGCATCGCCTTCGGGCGGTCCTGGATGAGGGGCAGGAGCTGCGGCTCGAAGCCGGCCGCCAGGATGACGGCGCGCGGCGCCTCGTCGCCCGCGAAGAGGAAGCGCTGCTCGTTCGCCCTGAGCTCCGGCACGCCGACCAGAGCGTAGACCTCCTCGAGCGGCGCGATCCGCTCCTCGACGCTCGCCGCCGTGCCGGTGCGCCGCATCTCCCCCAGCGCGTCGCGCATGGCGACGATTGCCGCGCGCAGCGCCTGGTTGGCGAAGATGGCCATCCGGAAGCCGGCCGCTGCGAGCTCGCCGGCGCCGACGGTGGGGTAGGTGGTCGGTACCGCGACCAGCGGGACGGGACGGTCCCAGGCCTCCGCGAAGGCATGCAGCTCGTTGAAATCACGAGCTTTGGAGTGGACGAGGACGGCGTCGGCCCCGGCGTCGGCGTAGGCTCTCGCGCGCCCGAGCGCCTCCTCCTGACCGAGGCCGGCGATGAGAGCCTCGGTACGGGCGATCACCAGGAACCCCGGGTCGCGGCGGGCGGCCGTCGCCGCCTCGACCTTCCGGGCGTGCTCTTCCGCCGGGACCAGGTTGCGGCGTACCCCGGCGTAGAAGCTGCACCGCTTGGGGAACTCGTTGTCCTCGATGCAGATGCCGGCCGCGCCGGCGCGCTCGAACTCGGCAGCGGTGCGCATGACGTTGATCGCGTTGCCGTAGCCGTTGTCGCAGTCGGCAACGACCGGGATGGCGACCGCGTCGACGATGCGGCGGACGGCCTCGAGGGTCTCCGTCAGCGTCAGAATGTTCGCATCGGGGACGGCCTGGACGGCGGAGATGCCGAAGCCGCCTGCCCAGATGGCGTCGAAGCCGGCCTGCTCGGCCAGCCTCGCGGAGAGCGCGTCATGCGCCCCCGCCGCGAGGACGATACCGGGCCCCCGGAGGAGCAGCCGCCGCGACTCATCCATCAATGATGCCCGCTTCGCGGGGTGGCCGCTTATAGCCGGCGCTCCCCAGCAGGTGCAAGCTTGCGTTCTCTTCTGTGAAACGTCGTTGTAGCCGAAAACCCTTGCACGGCCGTAATCCTTGGTATACACGCCGCCATTGACCGTTCGGTCAAGACGGCTGTTCTAAGGCGACTGAGGTAGTGGCGGCTGGTGACGCGACCGCGTCGCGTCCAGGAGGGACGAGATGCGCACGCTTTTCCTGAATCCACCCTCGTATGACGACTTCGACGGAGGCGCGGGCTCGCGCTACCAGGCGAAGCGCGAGGTGTGGTCGTTCTGGTACCCCACCTGGCTCTGCTACCCCGCTGGCATGCTACCCGGTGCGCGCGTCCTCGACGCCCCGCCGCACGACGTCTCGCCCGAGGAGACGGTCCGCATCGCGCGTGACTTCGACTTGGTCGTCGTGCACACGAGCACGCCCTCCTTCCGCGCCGACGTGCGCACCGCGCAGGCGATCAAGGACGTGAAGCCCGAGATCACGATCGGCTTCGTGGGCGGTCACGTCACCGCCATGCCGGAGGAGTCGCTGCGCTACGCGCCGGTCATCGACTTCGTCGCCCGCAAGGAGTTCGACCTGGCCGTGGTGGCGGTCGCGGAGGGCCGTCCCTTCGCGGACGTGAAGGGAATCAGCTACCGCGAGAACGGGACGGTGGTGCACAATGCGGAGCCGGCGCCGCTCACCACCGAGCAGCTCGACGCGCTCCCCTTCGTCACCGAGGTCTACGAGCGCGACCTCGACTACCTCAAGTACAACAGCCCCTACTGCCAGTACCCCTACGTGTCGCTCTACACCGGCCGCGGCTGCCCGGCGCGCTGCACCTTCTGCCTCTGGCCGCAGGTGACCACGGGTCACACCTACCGGGTGCGGAGCGTGGGCAACGTGCTGGAGGAGGTGTCGCACATGAGGCGGCGCTTCCCGAAAATGAAGGAGCTCTTCTTCGACGACGACACCTTCACCGCCGATCCGCCGCGCGCGCGCGAGATCGCGCAGGGCCTCGGCAGGATGGGCATCACCTGGTCGACCAACTCGCGCGCCAACGTCGACCGCGAGACCTTGAAAGTCTTGAAGGATGGCGGGCTCCGCCTCTTCGTCGTCGGCTACGAGTCGGGGAACGAGCAGATCCTGAAGAACATCCGCAAGGGGGTGAGCGTCGAGCGCGCCCGCCGCTTCACCAGGGACTGCCACGAGCTCGGCATCCTGATCCACGGGACCTTCATCCTGGGCCTCCCGGGCGAGACCCGCGACACCATCCAGGAGACCATGCGCTTCGCGCGCGAGATGCAGCCCGAGACGCTCCAGGTCTCGCTCGCCTCGCCCTACCCGGGCACCGCCTTCTACGACTTCGTCACCAAGAACAACTACTTGACCGTCGACAGCCTGGTCGACGAGACCGGCTACCAGAAGTGCACGGTCTCGTACCCGGAGGTCTCCGCCGACGAGATCTTCAAGGCGGTCGAGACCTTCTACCGGCGCTACTACTTCACGCCGCGTTACATCTGGAAGTCGGTCAAGAAGATGGCGACCAGCCGGGAGGAGGCGAAGCGGCTCCTCGGCGAGGGCGTGCAGTTCATCGGCTCGATGGCCAAGCGGCGGCGGATCGTGAACACGACGCGCAAGGGCGTCGCGCAACCGGAGACCAGCGCACAGGCCTGATGCACCTGGGGGTCGACTTCGTCCTCGCCTGCGCGCTCGTCGCAGGCGGCTACCACCTCTTCGAGTGGTTCGCCGCCTGCTGGTTCTTCCGGCGTGCGGCGCGCACCATCCGCCCGCTCCCGCCGGGCGTGCCGCTGCCACCGGTCACGGTGCTGAAGCCGCTCAAGGGCCCCGGCATCGACCTCTACGACAACCTCGCGAGCTTCTGCCGGCTCGACTACCCCGGGTACCAGATCGTGTTCGGGGTCGAGGACGTGCGCGATCCCGCCGTCGCGGTGGTGCGGCAGATCCGGCGCGACTTCCCGGATCGGGACATCGTGCTCTCGGTCGGATCGATGCCGGGCGCGAACCGCAAGGTCGCGAACCTCTGCCACATGATGTGGCACGCCCGGCACGACCTCCTGGTGGTGAGCGACAGCGACATCCGGGTCCGGCCGGACTACCTGCGCGCGATGGTCGGGGCGCTCGTCGATCCGGCGGCCGACCCGGCGATCGGCCTCACCACCTGCCTCTACCGCGGTCACGGACGCTTCGGGCTCCCCACCGTCCTCGAGTCGCTCTTCATCAACACCGACTTCATGCCGATGGTCCTCGCCGCGCAGCTCGTGGACCGCTTCCAGTACGCGTACGGCGCGTCGATCGCGTTCCGGCGCGAGGCGCT
>JBKPBB010000392.1:0-2565 GCA_046744245.1 Thermodesulfobacteriota bacterium | reverse complement strand
CCGCCGGCGTGGTCGCCGTGGTGCCCGTGGGCGCCCGGCTCGAGGGGCTCGCGCTCGCGGGGCCGAGCGGCCCGGTCGTCGTCGTCGCCGAGCCCGACGCGCCCGGCGCCCTCGCCCCGCTCATGGGCGACCTGGCCGTCGCCAAGCTCGGCGCCGACTTGAAGGCGCTCCGCGTGGGGCTCGCGCGGCGCGGCGTCGCGCTCGCGGGCCCCGGCTTCGACGTCGCGCTGGCCTCGTACTGTCTCAACCCCTCGCGCGCCGAGCACACCATCGCCGCGCTCGCCGAGGAGCTCCTGGGCGTCGGACGCGACGATGGGGCCGATCCCACGCTCGCCGCCTGCCGCGCCGCGCGCACGGCCCACGCGCTGCGGCCGCTCCTCGAGGAGCGCCTGCGGGCGCACGAGATGGAGCGGCTCTTCTACGAGCTCGAGATGCCGCTCGCCGAGGTGCTGGCCGAGATGGAGCTGGCCGGCATCCTGATCGACGTGGCGGCGCTCGGGGCGCTGTCGGCCGAGTTCGCGGCGGCGCTCGAGCGCCTGATGGCGGAGATCTACGCGCTCGCGGGCATGGAGTTCAACATCAACTCGCCGCCCCAGCTCCGCACCGTGCTCTTCGAGCGTCTCGGCATCTCGCCGCGCGGCGTGCGCCGGGGGAAGACCGGGCTCTCCACCGACGTGGACGTGCTCACGCGGCTCGCCGAGCAGCACCCGCTGCCGGCCAAGATCCTCGAGTACCGCGGGCTCGCGAAGCTCAAGTCGACCTACGTCGACGCGCTCCCGGCGCTGGTCGATCCCGCGACCGGCCGCCTCCACACCTCGTTCAACCAGACCGTGGCCGCGACCGGCCGGCTCTCGAGCTCCGATCCGAACCTCCAGAACATCCCGATCCGCAGCGAGGAGGGGCGCCGCATCCGCGCCGCCTTCGTCGCCGCGCCGGGCCACCGGCTCGTGTCGGCCGACTACTCGCAGATCGAGCTGCGCGTGCTGGCGCATCTCTCGGGAGACCAGGCGCTGATCCAGGCCTTCGCGTCGGGCGAGGACATCCACGCGCGCACCGCCGCGGAGGTGTTCGCGGACCGCCCGCCGGCGGAGGGCCGGCGGCTCGCCAAGGTGATGAACTACGGCATCGTCTACGGGATGGGGGCGGCCCGAGCGGCGCGCGAGCTCGGCGTCTCCCAGGCCGAGGCGGCGGCGTACATCGATCGCTACCTCGGCCGCTACCCCGGCGTGCGGGCCTTCATCGACGCTACCATCGCCCAGGCGCGGGCACGGGGCTACGTGACCACGATCCTCGGGCGGCGCCGCTACCTTCCCGAGCTCGGGGCCCGCGACCCGGCCGTGCGGCAGTTCGCCGAGCGGGCGGCGACCAACACGCCAATCCAGGGCTCGGCTGCCGACCTGATCAAGCTGGCCATGCTGGAGGTCCGGCGCCGCCTGGCCGCCGCGGGGGGCGGCGCGCGCCTCCTCCTCCAGGTCCACGACGAGCTGGTGCTCGAGGTTCCCGCCGACCGGCTCGCGGCCATCGCGTCGGCCGTGCGGGATGCCATGGAGCAGGTCTTCCCCCTCCGCGTCCCACTCGACGTCGACGTGCGCCCCGGCGCCACCTGGGCGGAGGCCCATTGACGCCTCCCGCGGCGCCCCGCCCCGGCCGGCGGGTGAATAGGCCGGGCGGCGACCCGTCTTACCTCCGGCGAGCATTCCGTGGCTTCTAGCGACTGGGAGCTCGTCCAGCGCGCGCGGACGGGTGACCGAGACGCCTTCCGCGAGCTGGTCGAGCGCTACCAGCGCAAGATCGCCGCGCTGGCGCTCGGCATGCTGCGCAACAGGGAAGACGCGCTCGACATCGTGCAGGAGACGTTCACGAAGGCGTACCAGGGCCTCGACCGCTTCAAGGGGGACGCGGCCTTCTACACCTGGGTGTACCGCATCGCCTACAACCTGTGCGTGGACCAGCAGCGGCGGGCGGCGAAGGAGCCGCAGCTCACCCTCGACGCGGACGAGGACGCCCGCCCCGCCCGCCCCCTGGCCGCCGCCGACCTCCACCCCGACCAGCCCTTCGCGCGCGCGCGCGACGCCGAGATCGCCCGCCGGGTGCGCGAGGCCATCCGAGATTTGACCCCCGATCACCGAGCGGTCATACTCCTACGCGAGTTGGAAGGGCTCTCCTACGCGGAGATCAGCCAGGTGCTCGACTGTCCGAAGGGGACGGTGATGAGCCGTCTGCACTACGCGCGCCGCCAGCTCCAGCGGCGGCTGCGGGAGCTCTTGTGAGCGTCGCGCGGGTCATGACGTGCGGCGAGGTCGAGGCGCTGCTCGACGCCTTCGTCGATGCGGAGCTGCCCGCGGCCATGCTGCTCGCGGTCGCCCGCCACGCGGGCGCCTGCACCGCGTGCGACGCGGTGGTGCGCGAGCTGACGGCGCTCCGCGAGGTGGTCGAGCGCAGCGTGGCGGCAGAGGCGGAGGCGCTCGACCTCTCGCGCGTGTGGCCGGCGGTCAGCCAGGGCATCGAACGCCACGACGCCCGCGTCGAGTGGCGCCGGCGGCTCCGCACCGTGCCCGCGTGGGG
>JBKPBB010000363.1:0-3906 GCA_046744245.1 Thermodesulfobacteriota bacterium | reverse complement strand
CCCCAAGGATGAGCACGTCGGCGCGCGCGACCAGGTCGCGCGTCAGGTGACGCGGCCGGGCATCGCCGAGCTCGAGGCCCAGCTCACGCATGACCTGTGCGACCGCCGGGTGTACCCGCTCGGCGGGGTCGGTGCCGGCCGAGAGCGCGCGCGCGGCCGACGGCTCGGCGAGCGCGTTGAAGAGCGCCGCCGCCATCTGCGAGCGGCCGGCGTTCTCGACGCACGCGAACAGCACGGTCTCGCGCGGCATGCGGCTCAGAGCTCGCGCGGCAGCTTGTCCAGGTGCCGGATCGAGCGCCCCTTCACCATGAAGATCACCATCTCGGCGATGTTGGTGGCGTGGTCGCCCACCCGCTCGAGGTACTTGGAGACGAAGAGGAGCCGCATCGCCCGGCTCACCGTGGCCGGGTTCTCGACCATGTAGGACAGCAGCTCCCGGAAGAGCTGCTCGTGGAGCTGGTCGATCGTGTCGTCCGCGAGGCACACGCTGAGCGCCAGCTCGGTGTCCTCGCGCACGAAGGCGTCGAGGCTCCGGCGGAGCATGTCGCGCGCCACGTCGGCCATGCGCGGGATGTCGATGTAGGGCTTGATCGGCAGCTCGCCGGCGAGCTCGATGGCCCGCTCGGCGATGTGAGTCGCCATGTCGCCGATGCGCTCCAAGTCGGTGGTGATCTTGAGCGCCGTGGTGATGAGGCGGAGGTCGCGCGCCGCGGGCTGGCGGAGCGCCAGGAGCTTGAGCGAGAGGTCGTCGATCTCGACGTCGAAGCGGTTCACGGTGTGGTCGCGCTCGATGGTGGCGCGCGCGAGCGCCTCGTCGCGCTGGATGAGGGCCCGCACCGCCTGCCCGATCTGCTCCTCCACCAGCCCGCCCATCTCGAGCACCGCGGTGCGGAGCTGGCCGAGCTGCTCCTCGAAGGCCCGGTCGGTGTGGAGCGGCATCAGCCGAAGCGTCCCGTGATGTAGTCCTCGGTCTCCGGCCGGGTGGGGTTGGTGAACAGGCGCTCGGTCGGCCCGAACTCGATCAGCCGGCCGAGGTAGAAGTAGGCGGTGAGATCGGAGACGCGAGCGGCCTGCTGCATGTTGTGGGTCACGATGACGATAGTATAGGCATTTTTCAACTCGTGGATCAGCTCCTCGATCTTGGCGGTCGCGATCGGGTCCAGGGCCGAGGCGGGCTCGTCCATGAGCACCACCTCCGGCTCGACGGCGAGCGCGCGCGCGATGCAGAGCCGCTGCTGCTGCCCGCCCGAGAGCTCGAGGGCGGAGCGGTCGAGCCGGTCCTTCACCTCGTCCCAGAGCGCCGCCTGGCGGAGGGTGCGCTCGGCGACCTCCCTCAGACGCACCGCGTCGCGCTCACCGTGGACGCGCGGCCCGAAGGCGACGTTGTCGAAGATCGACTTGGGGAAGGGGTTGGACTTCTGGAACACCATCCCGACGCGCCGGCGGAGCTCGACGGGGTCGACGTCCGGGGCGTAGATCGGATCGCCGTCGATGGTGACCTGGCCGGTGACGCGCGCCCCCGGGACGTGGTCGTTCATGCGGTTCAAGCAGCGGAGGAACGTCGACTTGCCGCAGCCCGAGGGGCCGATCAGCGCCGTCACGCGGTGCGCCGGGATGTCGAGCGATACGGCGTCGAGCGCGCGGGTGCCGCCGTAGTGGACGACCAGGTCGCGCACGGCGATCTTGAGCGGGGCGTCGGTCGCCGCCGCCGGCGGATGCGCGCGTGTGAGCGCGGGGTCGAGCACTACGCGCTCCTCACCGCTCCGCTGCGCAGGAGGAAGCGGGCGAGGACGTTGGTCCCGAGCACGAGAACCAGGAGCACGAGGCCCGCGGCCCAGGCCTGGCGGTGCCAGTCCTCGTAGGGCGCGATCGCGTAGGTGAAGATCATGACGGGGAGCGACGCCGTCGGCTGGAGCCAGCCCGGGCTCCAGAAGCGGTTGTTGAGCGCCGTGAAGAGGAGCGGTGCGGTCTCGCCCGCGACGCGCGCGAGCGAGAGGAGGAGCCCGGTCGTGATGCCGCGCGAGGCGGCGGGGATGACGACGCGCACGATCGCGACCCAGCGCGGGGCGCCGAGCGCGAGCGCCGCCTCGCGCAGCGAGTCGGGGACGAGGCGCAGGAACTCCTCGGTCGAGCGCAGGGCGACGGGGACCATCATCACGCCGAGCGCCACCCCGCCCGCCAGGGTCGAGAAGTGGCCGATGGGGATGACGACCAGCGCGTAGACCGTGATCCCGATCACGATCGAAGGGATGCCGTTCAGCACGTCCGCCGCGTAGCGGACCCAGCTGGCGAGCGCTCCGCGGCCGTACTCGGCCAGGTAGACGCCGCCCAGGAAGCCGACGGGAATGCCGACCACGGCCGCCGTGAGGAGGAGCTTCGCGCTCCCCACGATGGCGTTCGCCATGCCGCCGCCCGCCTCGCCGACGGGCGCCGGGAGCGCGGTGAAGAAGCTCCACGAGAGCGAGGTGGCGCCCTGCCAGGCGATGTAGCCGAGGAGAAAGACGAGTACGCCGAGCGTCGCGAACGTCGCGCCCGCGGTCGCTCCGAACATGAGCCACTCCACGCGGCGGCGATGCCGGTAGGTCGCGTTCATGGGCGCTGGGCGCCGGGCGCCGCCCGGACGCTGGCGATCAGCAGCCGCGCGAGCGCGTTCACCGCGAGCGTGATCGCGAACAGCACGAGTGCGATCTCGACCAGCGCGGCCAGGTAGACCTCGTCCGTCGCCTCGGTGAACTCGTTGGCCAGCACCGCCGCCATCGTGTAGGCAGGGGCGAAGAGCGAGGCGGAGAGCTCGGCCCGGTTGCCGATCACCATCGTCACCGCCATCGTCTCCCCGAGCGCGCGCGCCAGCGCGAGGAAGACCGAGCCCAGGATGCCCGAGCGCGCGTACGGGACGACCACGTCGCGCACCGTCTCCCAGTGCGTCGCGCCGAGTGCCAGAGCCGCGTCGCGCTGCGTCTGCGGGACCGCGAGCAGGACCTCGCGCGACACGCTGACGATGAACGGGACGATCATGACCGCGAGGAGAATGCCCGCCGCCAAGAGCCCCACTCCGTAGGCGGGCCCCGCGAACAGCGGGATGGACCCGAGCACGGGCTGGACCGTCTGCTCGAGGCTGCGGATCGCGGGCACGAGGACGAATACGCCGGCCAGACCGTAGATGACGCTCGGCACCGCGACCAGCAGCTCGATCAGGAAGGTGAGCGGGTCGGCGAGGCGCCGGGGCATCAGCTCGGCGAGGCAGACCGCGGCGCCGAGGCCGAGCGGGAGCGCGATCGCGATCGCGATCGCGGTGGTGGCGAGCGTCCCGTAGATGAAGGGGAGGGCGCCGAAGCGGAGCGCGACCGGGTCCCACGTCGACGTCCAGAGGAAGCTCCACCCGAAGGCCGCCCGCGCCAGCGCCGAGCGCCGCAGCAGCACGACGGCGATGGTGCCCGCGATGGCGATGACCGAGAGCGCGAAGGCGAGCGAGAGGGCGCGAAACGCCGGGTCGCCGAGCCGTCTCGGCCGGCGCGCCCGGGCCGGCGCGACGCGGACGGCGGGAGAGGAGAGGAGAGCGGCGCGGCCCGTGGCTAGGACCCTCCGGCCTGGATCGTCGCGAGCGCTTTGTGCTCGAGCGCGATCACGGACGCTGGCAGCGGCGCGTAGTTGAGCGGGGCGGCGAGCTGCTGCCCGTCGGCCAGCATCCAGGCGAGGAACTTCTTGATGGCCGCGCCCTTCTCCGCGTCCTTGATGCGGGTGGGGACGAGCAGCCAGGTGAAGCTCGCGATGGGATAGGCATCCGCGCCCGCCGGGTCGGTGATCGAGACGCGGAAGTCCTCCGGCATCTTCTCGGCGGCCGCGGCGGCCGCGGCGGTCACGCTCTCGAGCGTCGCCTGCACGAACGTCCCGCTCCGGTTGCGGACG
>JBKPBB010000198.1:0-8610 GCA_046744245.1 Thermodesulfobacteriota bacterium | reverse complement strand
TGCCAGAAGGGTGCATCCGTCTCCCGCCTGCGCTAGATAATCGCCTCGTCCCCATGTGGGGACCTGCGCGCGCGCCGGCGTGTCCTGCCGTCATCCCGAGACCGGTGTGAACGCAAAGATGCGCCGGTAGGGCGGCGTGCCGTCGGCGTACCGGAGCAGACGTTCCACGACGGCGGGCACGAGCATCACCGCCGCTCTGAATGCAGCGCGGCGGACGAAGGACAGCCCGGCGCAGGAACCACGCGGAGTCGAGCCGCCCCGGATCCACCAGGTGTTCGACCTCGGCGCGTGGATCGTATCGGACGCCGTATCCTCGCCCGCGAAGCCGCAGGCAGAGCTCGCTCTCCTCGCCGACGCTCGGCCGGCTGCCGCGGGGTCCGAGGCGGACGTCAAAGCCGCCCACCTCGAGCAGGGCTTCTCGCCGGACGGCCATGTTGAGGCCCCGGGGGGCCTCGTGATGGGGTCTGAGGGCGAGGTCGACGGGGTCGTCGCCCAGATCATAGGCAGCCAGGTAGGCCGCGAGGGCGTCGTTGATCCATGCGGGAGCCGCGCCTTCGAACCGAAGGCGGACACGCCCACCCACGTAGCCGATGCGCGCGTCGGAGAACGGATCGAGGAGCGCCGCGAGCCAGCCGGGATGGGGAAGGGCATCGTCGTCGATGAAGGCCGCCACCTCGCCGCGCGCGGCGCGCGCCGCGGCGTTCCGTGCGCGCGTCGCGCCCGCGCCCGGTTCGACGATGCAGCGGACCGTGTCCCCCTCGAGCCTGCGCACCGCCTCGACGGTGCCGTCGCCCGAGCCGTTGTCGACCACCAGGATCTCCGCGCCCACGTTCGCGGCTTGCGGGATGAGCAGTTCGAGGAGCGGCGCGGCGGTTGCGGGTCGGGATGGCGACGGTTGCAGTAACTCTCATCACTCCACGTACCCGAGCGCGCGCAGCTCGCGCTCGAGCTTCGGCGTCGCCTCGGTCGTGACCACGACGGGCGGGGGAGGCGGCTGCCAGGCGGCGAGCTCGGCGGCGAGCGCCGCGCCCTCCGGCGCCGTCCCGAAGCGGTCCTCGCGCTCCCCGGCGTCGTGGACCAGATCGTACAGCTCGAACCGCCCCGTCGCCGGTGTCTGGATCAGCTTCCACTCCGGCGTACGCAGGGAGACGAGCTTCCCGGACTTCCCGTCGACGATGCCGAGGCTCGTCTCGGAGAAGGCCGGGCGCGGCTCGCGCCGCGCCATGAGGTCGATGCCCGGGAGGCCGGCGGGCGCCTGCATACCCAGCATGGCCGCGACCGTCGGGAACAGGTCGATCCCCTGCACCTGCTCGCGCACGCGGCCGGGCGCCAGGCCGGGCCCCGCCACGACGAGCGGCACGTGCAGCAGCTCGTCGTAGAGGTCGGGGCCGTGCGTCAGCTTGCCGTGCTCCTGGAACTCCTCGCCGTGGTCGGCGGTGACGACCACGATGGTCGAGTCGCGCACGCCGAGTGCCGTGAGCCCGTCGAGGAGTCGCTGCAGCTCGAAGTCCCAGAAGCGGATGCCGCCGTCGTAGAGGTTGCGGAGGTGCTGCACCTCGGCGGCGGCGAGCGGCGGGCCGGCCGACCAGTTGACTCGCTCGGCGATGCCCGCGAGCCGCCCGCGCGCGACGGCGGAGCGTACGCCATCGGGCACCGGCGGCCGGAACTCGGCGGGGGGCCAGTACGGCTCGTGGACGTCCATGTAGTGGAGGTAGCCGAGGAAGCGGCGCCCGCGGTTCCGCCCGACCCAGCGGAGGAAGGACGCGTTCACCTCGTCCGCCCGCGCCGTGGCGTCGCGCTCGGCGTTCCACTCGAACTCGACGAAGGTCTCGAAGCCGCGCGCGAAGTTCGTCGTGCGCGAGACGAGGGGGTTGGCGGACACGCCGACGGTGGTGATGCCCGCCATCGCGGCCCGGGCGGGGAGCGTCGGGAGCAGGTCCGGCAGCACGGTCGAGCCGTTCTCGGGCCGCGCGGCCGGCTTGGAGAAGGGCCAGGCGACGACGCCGTGGCTGCGCGGATGGAGCCCGGTCAGGATGGTCGCGACCGAGGGCGTCGTCCATGGCGCCTGCGCGATCGCCTGCTCGAAGACGAGGCCGCGCTCGGCCAGCCGGTCGAGGTTCGGGCTGGGGCTCGGGCCGGCGCCGTAGCAGCCGAGGTGGTCGGCGCGCAGGGTGTCGACCAGCAGGACGAGCACGTTCGGGCGGTCGGAGGCCGCGTGCTGCCGCGCGCGCTCGTAGGCCCGCACCACGCGGACCCCGCTCCACCCGGGCGTTCCCACGATGCTCTCCGCCGGGCCGTCGACGTCGGTGGAGAGCTCGAGCGTCACCTCGCGGCCCGCCCACGGGCCGAGGTCGATGCGCTCGTCGGTCCACTTGCGATCGTGGCGGTGTGCCTGCGGGTTGAGGACGCGGGAGAAGACGCGGCGCTCGTCGATGCGCACCGTGAAGCGCACGCCCGGCGCCGCGGGATCGATTCGGTCGGGCGGCTCGACGCCCGCGCCGAAGCGCAGGCTCGCCCGCTCCGGCACCGCCACGCGGTAGCGCAGCAGCGTCGGCGCCGGCGCGATCAGCGCCGTGCGGTAGCCCGCGTTCGGGTTCGTGTTCCGGCCCGGCCGGATGCCCCGGATGCGCACGGGAGCCTCCGGGCGCTGCGCGACCACCGCGCCCGGCTCGAGCACGCCGGTCAGGTCGCGCACGGTCTGCTCGACGCGCAGGGTGGCGGGGAGGACGAACTCGGGCCGCGCGCGCGCCCGCCAGACGATCGCGCCGAGAGCGAGCAGGGCGCCTGCGGCGAGGACCAGCGCGGTGCGCTTCATTCCAGGTACCCGAGCGCGCGCAGCCGGCGCGCGGTCTCGTCGCTCGGGGCGATCGTGCCGCCGCGCGGGCCGAGGAGCAGCGCGAGCGCGCGGCAGTTCCGGCGCCAGCCCTCCAGCGTCGCCCGCATCGCCGCCGCCTCCGCGGGGCGGGTCGCGAGCACGTTCTGCCGCTCGCCCGGATCGCGCAGGAGATCGAACAGGCGCTCCTCCGGCCCGTCGACGATGTAGCTGAGCCCGCCCCGGCGAAGGCTCTCGTAGACCCGGGCGTCGCTGTACTCGCTCACCGCGCCCTCGACGCCCGGGCCGGCGTAGGCGTCGTGCAGGAGCGGCGTCAGGCTGCGCCCCTGGAGCGAGGGCGGCGCGGACACGCCGAGCAGCTCCAGGATGGTCGGCATGACGTCGATCAGGCGCCCGCGGCTCCCGATCGTGAGGCCGGCGGGCAGCCGCCCCGGCCAGCGCAGCACGAGCGGCACGTGCAGCGTGCCCGCGTAGAGGTCGTCGTGCTGGAAATGCCCGTGCTCCCCGAACGCCTCGCCGTGGTCGGAGGTGAAGACGACCAGCGTGTCGCGCGCGAGGCCGAGCTGGTCGAGCCGGTCGAGAAGCGGCCGGATCGTCTCGGCGTCCATGCGCCGGATGCCCGCATCGTACAGGCGCTCGACGAAGCGGACGTCGCGCGGGTCGTTCCGGTCGACGCTTTCCCAGAACCGCCGGGAGATCCCCTCCCACGCCGCCTCGCTCATCCCGCCCTGGGCGCGCAGGCGGTGGATCGCATCGAGCACCCGTCCCCGGTAGTCCGGGTCGAAGAGGCGGATGTACTCGTCGGGTGGCAGGTAGGGATCGTGCACGTCGTAGGTGTGGTAGAAGACGAAGAAGCGCTCCCAGCGATGGCGCCCGAGCCAGCGGAGCGCGCGCCGCCGCTGCCCGCCCACGGTGTAGAGGTCGAAGCCCTGGTCGAAGCCGCGCACCGGGTCGATCTGCGCGCCGCCCGTGAAGGCGGCGGTCGCGTAGCCGGCGTTCTTCAGCACCTCGGCCAGGGTGTGCACCGCCGGGTTGAGGACGTGCGCCGGCCTCCCGTTCTCCCACAGCTCGACGCCGTGCACCGACGGGTAGAGCGACGTGAAGAGCGTCATGTGCGACGGCGTGGTCTTGGGCGACTGGCTGTACACGTCGGTGAAGGTCACGCCCTCGCCGGCGAGGCGCGCGTCGATCGTGGGGCTGGTCGGGAGCGCGTAGCCGTACGCGCCCAGGTGGTCCGCGCGCAGCGTGTCGATCGAGACGAGGAGCAGGTTCGGGCCGCGCGCCGCGTGCCACGCCTCGAGCGCGGTGCCGGCGCGCAGCGCGGCGAGGACGGCGAACGCGGCGAGCGCCCCACGGAGCCGCGTGGGCGCCGCCCGCCCTCGCCACCTGCGCACGACCTGCACCAGCGCGGTAGCGACGAGCGCGGCCGCCGTCGGGAGCGGCAGCCAGGCATCGAACCGGTCCCACGCCGTGCGCACCACCAGGCGGTAGAAGCCGGCGGCGATCCAGCCCTGCTCGTCCGCCACGCGGAGCGCCGCCCCGGCGGCCACGGCGAGCGTGATGGCGAGCGCGGCCGCGAGCGCCAGCGCGAGGTCGCGGACGAGTCCCCGCATCAGTCCACGTACCCGAGCGCCCGCAGCTTCTCGCCGAGCGCGGGATCATGGCCCTCGGCGCGGGGCGGCGCCGGCGCCGCCGTCTCCCACTCGGCGAGGCGTGCGGCGAGCGCGGCGCCCTCCGCCGCGCTCGCGAAGCGATCCTCGCGCTCGGCGGGATCGCGGCGGAGATCGTAGAGCTCGTAGCGCCCGAGGGCGGGCGCGTGGATCAGCTTCCAGTCGGCGGTGCGGAGGGAGACGATGGGCGTGGTCGCGCCGTCGGGCATGAGGCCGTAGAGCGTCTCGGAGATCGCGGGCGCTTCGGCGCCCGCCGCGAGGAGGTCACGGCCGGGAAGCCCGCGCGGCGGCGCCGCCCCGAGCAGCCCGGCGAGGGTCGGGAAGAGGTCGATCCCCTGCGCCTGCTCCGCGACCCGCCCGGCACGGACGCCCGGGCCTGCGATCACGAGCGGCACGTGGAGCAGCTCGTCGTAGAGGTGGACGCGGTGCTTGAGACGCCCGTGCTCCTGGAACTCCTCGCCGTGGTCCGCCGTCAGCACGACGATCGTCGAGCCGCCGAGGCCGCGGCGGGCGAGCGCGTCGAGGAGCGTCCCCAGCTCCGCGTCCCAGGCGCGGATCTCGGCGTCGTAGAGCCGCCGGAGATGGTTCACCTCGGCCGCCGCGAGCGGGCTGCCGTTCAGCCGCCGTGCGAGCCCGTCCACCTGCCCGGCGGCGACCTCGGGCCGCACCCCGGGCGGCGCCGGCGGGCGGAGCGCCGCAGGCGGCGTGTAGGGGTCGTGCGGGTCCATGTAGTGGAGGTAGGCGAGGAAGCGGAGCCCGCGGTTCCGCTCGAGCCAGGCGAGGAAGCGCGCGTTCACCTCGGCCGCGGGCGGCCAGTCGTGGCGGGCGCGGTCCCAGCCGAACTCGACGAAGGTCTCGAAGCCGCGCGCCAGGTTGGTCGCGCGCGAGACGAGGGGGCTCGCCGAGACGCCGACCGTGGTGATGCCCGCGGCCGAGGCCCGCTCGGCGAGCGTCGGGAGCGTGTCGGCGAGGAAGCCCGGATCGCTCGCCGCGCCATCGCCGTCGGCCGAGGCGCCGACCACGCCGTGGCTCCGGGGATGGAGTCCGGTGAAGAGCGTGGCGACCGAGGGCATCGTCCACGAGGACTGCGCAACCGCCTGCTCGAAGACGAGCCCGCCGGCGGCGAGGCGGTCCACCACGGGGCTCGGGCTGGGTGCCGCGCCGTAGCAGCCGAGATGGTCCGCGCGCAATGTGTCGACCAGCACGACGAGGACGCTCGGCGCCCCGGCGCCGGCGGCCTGCCGCGCACGCCGGCTCTCGCTGACCAGGCGGACGTGCGACCAGCCGGGCGTGCCGGCAGGGAGGCCGGTCGCCGCGGCCTCGGTCGCGAGCGCGATCTCCACGTCGCGTCCGGCCCACGGTGCCAGGTCCACGCGCTCGTCGAACCAGCGCCGGTCGCGCCGCCGCGCCGCGGGGTCGAGCGTGCGCGCGTAGACCTCGCGCCCGTCGACGGAGACCGTGAAGCGCACCCCGGCGGTGCGGGCCTGGCCCTCGACCGCGGCGCTGAAGTCGAGCGCCGCGCCGGGCGGCACGCGGAGCGGGAAGCGCAGCCGCGACCGCGGCGGGGCGACGATGGCCCGCCGGGAGGCGCCGCCCGGGTCACCGAAATGAGGGGTCGGCTGGATGCCGCCCAGGTGGACGGGGGCGCCCGCCGCCTCCTCCACGATCGCGGCGCGGTCGAAGGTGGCGGACAGATCGGCGACGACCTGCTCGAGACGGATCTCCGCAGGCAGGCGGAACGCGTCGCGGCCGCACGCCGCGAGGAGGCAGAAGAGCAGTGCCCGCGCGCGGCTCGGCATGAACGGGCGGCGACCATAGCGTGAGCGCCACGCGAGGACAAATCCGCGGGCGGGTCGGGAGGCGACGAGCCGAGAGGGGCGATTCGGGAAACGCAGGTCATGGAAGATATTCCGATCGCGAGTCCGGCCTCCCGGCGGATGGGCGTCGAGCCGGGAGGATGGAGAGTGACCGCCGTGACTCGCCCGGCAGGTAGGCTCGCCGCGTACACCTACCAGGAGTACCGCCGCTTCGAGGACACGAACCCAGCCCGCCACGAGTACGTCGACGGGCAGATCCTCGCCATGGCGGGCGGCACCCACGCCCATGCGCGCCTTCAGGCTGCCGTCCTCTTTGCGCTCGAGCGCCGGCTCGAGAGCCGTCCGTGTCAGCTGACGCGCGAGCTGTAGCGGTCGAGTGTCTGACCCGGAGCGGCCTCACCGGCCACTCCGTAGCGCCGTGCCCCGTCGCGCACGCCGCGGGCGAACCACACGGTGCGGGCGAGCGCGTAGCTCGGGAGGTGGGCGAGCGCACGCACCTCGCCCCGGCGTGCGAGGGTCCCGACCAGCCGCGCGAAGGCGCGGGCGGCGCCGTCGCGAGGCTCACCCCACGGTAGCTCGATGCCGCGCCGCCGTCGCGCGTACTCGGCCGCCAGCCCGTGCGCGTAGAAACGCGCCCGCCAGACGGCGAGGCTCATGGCGTGGCTGTGCGCGACGGCCGCCTCGGGCACGTAGGCGATGCGCTCGGCCGCGTCGCGCGCCCACAGGTGGTCCTCGGCGATCGCGATCTCCTCGTCGAAGGGGCGCGCGAGCACGGCCGCGCGCCGGACCGCTCCGTTGGCGGTCGAGAAGAGGACGCCGGGCGGCGGCGCGGGCGGGAAGTTCCGACTCGTCGTGAGCGCCTCGATCGGGTTCACGCCCGGCACCGGCACCTGCCGCCCGAAGCTCGCGACGACCTGCGGGTCGGCGAAGGGGGCGAGCAAGCGCGCGAGCCAGTCGCGGCCGAGCGGGCGGCAGTGCGCGGAGAGATAGACGACCAGCGCGCCCTGGGCGAGCGCGGCGCCGCGGTTCAGCGCCGCGCCGTAGCTGAAGTGCTCGAGGTGCTCGACGCGCACCGGGTAGCGAGCGAGGAGCGCGAGCGTCCCGTCGTGCGAGCCCGAGTCGAGCGCCACGACCTCGGCGGTCGGGGCGCCCTCCTGCGCCAGCACCGCCTCCAGCACCGGGCCCAGGTGGCGGGCCTCGTCGCGGCAGCGGATGACGATCGAGACCTCGGGCATGAACCTCAAGCCGCCGGCCGCCGGCCGAGCAGGCTCCGCAGGCGGACGTAGACCCGCATCGCGGGGTGATCGTAGATGCGCTCGAGCGTCAGCCCGGCGGCCGCCAGGCGCTCGTACATGCCCGCCAGCGCGTCCTCGAGGTGGGCCGTGTAGAGGTCGCGGTGCTTGGCGACGAGACTCCGCATGAGGCGCGTGCTGACCCCGGGCGCCCGCGAGCCGCGCTCGCGGCTGGCGGGGCTCCGCCGGTAGTGGACGAGCACCTCGGGCACGCAGCGGCCCGTCCAGCCGCGCTTCGCCGCGCCCAGCCAGAAGTCCCAGTCCTCGCAGCTCTCGACGAAGCGCGGGTCGTAGCCGCCGACGTCCTCCCAGAGCTTCCGCCGGTAGAGCGACGAGACGTGGATGGTGCAGCGCGAGAGCAGGTCCGTCACCGAGAACCCGCCCGTGCGCCACACGCCGTGGTGGCCGCCGACCAGGCCCACCCAGGTATAGACCACGCCGAGCGCGGGATCGGCGTCGAGGAGGGGCACCGTCTTCGCGAGGAAGGCGGGCGCCAGGTAGTCGTCGGCGTCGAGCGGCAGGACGTAGGCGCCCCGCGCGCGCTCGACGCCCAGGTTGCGCGCGCGCGACGGGCCACCGTTCGGCGTGCGGTGCACGCTGACGCCGGGCTCGCGCGCCGCCGCCTCGAGGATGGCGAGCGTGCGCGGGTCCGTCGAGCCGTCGTCGACGACGACGACCTCGAAGTCGCGGTAGGTCTGGCGCGCCACGCTGCGCAGGGCCTGGGCGAGGTAGTCGCCGGCGTTGAAGACCGGGATCACGACCGAGACGCGTGGCTCGCTCACCCGCCGGCCTCCGTCTGGACCAGCCGCCCGCGCACCGGCGCCCAGCGCAGCAGGCCGAGGAGATAGCCGAGCGCCTCGCGGCGCTCGCACTCGGCGCGCACGCGCGCCGCCTCCGGCTCGCCCCGCGGCCGGTAGGGGAGGCGGAAGGCGCGAACGCGGTAGTGCCAGCGCAAGAGGCCCGCGACCTTGCGGAGCGGACGATGGGCGAGCCCGACC
>JBKPBB010000175.1:0-3791 GCA_046744245.1 Thermodesulfobacteriota bacterium | reverse complement strand
ACATGAGTGCGCGCATCACGTTCCTGGAGCCGCTCGAGGCGCCGGTGGGCCGCATCGGCGTCCTCGTGCCGCGCGCCGCGGTGCGCGGCGAGGCCGGCGACGCCTTCGCGTGGATGGTGGCCGACGGCCGCGTCAAGCGGGTCGCGCTCACGCTCGGCAAGGACTTCGGTGACCAGGTCCAGGTGACGAGCGGCCTCGACGGCGGCGAGACGGTGGTGGTGGGCTCGCCGCCCCCGTTGCGCGACGGCCAGCCGGTCACGATCGCGGGCGCGCGCTAGAACCCGGAGCGGACGCCCCGCGTCCGCCGAGCGCCCGCGCGCGCCGGCCGGCCGCTACTCGGCGCCGGGCTCGGGCTTCGGCTTCTTGCTCTTGCGCACGACCAGCACCTCCTGACCGTTCACCTTGACGGTGCGCCGGTCGCTCGGTGCTTCGCGCGGGGGCTTGGAAGCGGCGCGGTTCTGGCGCCACTTCTTCAGCTCCTTCTCCAGGTTCTCGAGCATCCCGCTCCTCCAGCCGGGCTACTGCCGCTGCACGAAGGTTTCGAGCGTTCGGGCCCGGTTCGGGCTGCGCAGCTTGCGGAGCGCCTTGGCTTCGATCTGCCGGATGCGCTCGCGCGTCACCGCGAAGCGCTGCCCGACCTCCTCGAGGGTGTAGTCGGACTTCTCGCCGATGCCGAAGCGCAGCCGCAGGATCTGCTCCTCGCGCGGTGTGAGCGTGGCGAGAACCTTGCGTGTCTGCTCCTCGAGCGAGAGCGCCATGGCGGCGTCGGCGGGCGACAGCGTCTGCCGGTCCTCCACGAAGTCGCCGAGCGAGCTCTCCTCGTCGTCCCCGATCGGGGTCTCGAGTGACACCGGCTCCTTCACGATCTTGAGGACCTTGCGCACCTTGTCGGCCGGCATCTCCATCTGCTGCGCGATCTCCTCGGCGGTGGGCTCGCGCCCGTACTGCTGCACCAGGTAGCGGGACGTGCGGATCACCTTGTTGATGGTCTCGATCATGTGGACGGGGATGCGGATGGTGCGCGCCTGGTCGGCGATGGCGCGGCTCACCGACTGCCGGATCCACCAGGTGGCGTAGGTCGAGAACTTGTAGCCGCGCTGGTACTCGAACTTCTCGACCGCGCGCATGAGCCCGATGTTCCCCTCCTGGATCAGATCGAGGAAGCCGAGCCCGCGGTTCGTGTAGCGCTTGGCGATCGAGACCACGAGGCGGAGGTTGGCCTCGATCAGGCGCTTCTTCCCGTCCTGCGCCTTCATCTCGCCGAGCCGGATGGTGTGGAGCGAGGCCCGCAGCGCCTCGGCCGACATGCCGACCTCGCGCAGCACCTGCTGCGCCTTGCGGCGCGCCTCGCGGATCGCATCGGCGGCCTCGACCACCTGCGCCGCGGGGGCGCGGAAGAGCCGGCTCGCGGTCCGGGCGGCATCCTTCTCGTCGGCGCGGATGCGGGCAGCGTGCTTCAAGATGTCGGCGGCGGGGTGGCCGAGCCGCTGCTCGAGGCGGCGCACCTCGTGCTGGTCGGTATCGACGAGACGCTGCGCTTCTTTCAGCTTGTCCACCAGCATCTGCACGTGCTTGGCGCCGATCTGGGTCTCGAGCAGCACCTCGCGCACCGCCTGCGCGATGATCACGAGCCGCTTCTCGATCCGCGCGTGCCGGGCCTTGGTGGTCTTGGCCTTGCCCGCCTCGGCGACCAGCTTGTCGCGCTCGCCCGCCAGGCGCTTCAGCTTGCTCACCTGCCGGAGGAAGGCCTCGGCCCGCTTGTCCTCCTTGCTCTCGGTGCCCTCGGCCGGCTCGGTCTCCGGCTCGTCGTCGCCGAAGATCTGCCGCGCCTCGATCTCCCCCCGGCGGAGCTTGTCGGCGAGCGTGAGCACGTACTGGAGCGCCAGATCGAGCGAAAACACGGCCTCGCGCACCTCGCGCTCGCCGCTCTCGATCTCCTTGGCGATCGCGACCTCCTCCTCGCGTGTCAAGAGGGGCACGCCGCCCATTTCCTGGAGGTACATGCGCACCGGGTCGGCCGTCTCGCCGGGCGCGCGCTCGGCCGCTTCCTCGGGCTCGGGCTGCTCCTCGGTCCACTCGGGCTCGACCGCCTTCTCCGGCTCCTCGGCCAGCGGCGTCTCCTCGACCGCCGAGTCGACCTCGATGTCCATGTCGCCGAGCATCGAGACCACCTGGTCGAGCTCCTCGGGCGCCGTGCCGTCGGCGGCGACGTCGCGCTGGTCGCCCGCCTCGGCGGGCGCCGCTGCCGGCCGCGGCGGGCGCGGCCGCGACATCTCCGGCTTCTTCTCGTCCACTCGCTTTTCCTGGCGCTTCACGCGACCCCACCTCGAGGGGCGCCGGGCCGCGGAGCCCGGAGGGGTGGCTTACGCCAGGCGCTGAGCAGGTGCCGAGGAATGGGCTTGCCCGGTGTCCGAATCGTGCCGTCCGACGGGATAAGGCCGCCCGGGGGTGCTGGGCCTCAGCAAGACAACCTAATCGCGGCGCCGGACGGAGTCAAGGGGAATTTTTCAGCTCCTCGGCCAGGCCCGGGGCCCGGGCCTCGAGGACCCGCCGCAGGCGAGCGAAGCGCGGCCCGCTGAGCGTCTCCTCGAGGGCGTCGTGGGCCGAGAAGTTGACCAGGCGGCGCTGGCGCGCGGCGATGATGTCGGCCGTCCCCATCGCACGCCGCCGCGGGTTCGCCACCACGAGGTCGAGGCGGATGCCCGCAAACAGCTCGGCCGCGACCTCGATCCGCCGCCGGCCCTCGGGAGTCAGGTCGGTGCCCTCGGCCGGAGGCACGCCCCAGGTAGAGCGTCTCGCCGTGCCGCATGAGGTAGAGGCGGCGCACGGCGGCGCACTATACGCGCCCGGCCCGGCGCTTTCCATCGCCGGGCGCCGGCCTGTATGCTCGGCCGCCGTGAGCGGGAGCGCTGGATGTCGATGGATTCGATCGCCTTCATCGGGGGGACGGGGCGCCAGGGGCTCGGCCTCGCGCTCCGCTTCGCCGCCGCGGGCGCGCCGGTCGTAATCGGCTCGCGCGTGGCGGAGCGAGCCGCCGCGGCGGCGGAAACCATCCGCGGCGCGGTGCCCGGGGCCTCGGTGCGCGGCTGCGAGAACGCCGAGGCGATGGCGCGCTCGGAGCGTCTCGTCCTCACCTTCCCGTTCGCGGGGCTCGCGAGCTTCCTCGCCGCCGCACGCGAGGCGCTGGCCGGGAAGCTCGTGATCGACGTCATCGTCCCACTCGCGGTGCGCGCCGGTTTCTTCGAGCTGATGCCCGTCGAGGGCGCAGCCTCGGCGGGCGAGCTGATCCAGCAGACGATACCCGCCGCGCGCGTCGTCAGCGCGTTCAAGAACCACTCGGCGGAGACGCTCCAGGATCTCACCGTGCCGCTCCAGGGCGACGTCGTCCTGTGCGGCAACGACGCCGCGGCTCGGGCCGAGGTCGCGGCGCTGGTCGGGCTCCTGCCCGGGCTCCGCGCCGTGGACGCCGGGGGGATCGCCAACGCGCGCTACCTGGAGGCGATCACCGCGCTCCTCCTCTATCTGAACCGCCGGCACAAGGCGCGCGCGTCGATCGCCATCCTGGGGCTGCCGACGCCGTGAAGCGCCGCGTCCTCCTGGCGACGCTCCTGCTGGCCGCCTCGGCGCGCGCCGGGGCGCCCCCGTGTCCCTTCGCCGCGGGCGCGCGGCCGGCCGACACGCTGCCCGCCGGCGCGCCGCACGGGTCGCAGATTCCGCTCGACGCGATCGTCGTTCTCATGCAGGAGAACCGGTCGTTCGACCACTACCTCGGACCTGTCTCTTATACACAT
>JBKPBB010000284.1:0-4670 GCA_046744245.1 Thermodesulfobacteriota bacterium | reverse complement strand
GCCGTGAGCACGGCGAGGCCGAGCAGCGCTCCGGCGACGGCGCGCGCGCTCAGCATGGCGCGGGCGCCTCGAAGCGGCCGTGCGAGTGCTCCATCCAGACGCTCATGAGCGCTCCCTTCGGGAGCCCGAGGCTCCCGAGCTCGGCGGCGAGCGGATGGTCGCCGAGGACCAGCTCCGCGCCGCCCAGGTGGATCCCGACGCCCGTCGCGCCGGTGACGAACGGCGTGCGGTGGAGCACGCCGTCGATGTAGGTGTAGGTCGCCATGGCGGCGTCGGGCAGCGTGCGCCCGCCGCCGCGCGAGACCGAGAACGTGAGCACGTGCCGTCCGTCCACGACGAGCCGGCAGCGCCGCCGGCCGCCCACGTCCTCGAACGCGATCTGCTCGACGCTCTTCGGAAAGCCCCAGATGCCGTGGCCCGCCGCGCAGGTGAAGCGCTGGTCGACGGGCAGCTTCCAGATGTAGGTCGCGACCCGATTGCGCATGAAGTCGAGCGCCGGGCCCAGGTACGGGACGCCGGCACGCTCGCCGCGCCGATGGACGAAGAACGCGAGCGACACCTCGTTGTAGTCGCCGAGGTCGTTGTCGCGGTAGTCGATGGCGGCGATGCTGAAGAGCGCGCGGCCGGGGAGCGGCTCGACCACCTCGAGCTCGGGCCCGGGGAGAAGGCGGCGGGCGGCCGCACTCGGGACCAGGTAGGTCGCCACGGCCGACGCCGCGTCGCGTACGACCACGGGCAGCGTCACCTCGCGGCCCTCGAAGACCCAGCGACGTCCTGCGGTCGCGACAGCGAGCTCGGCCATGGAGCGCTCTTCTACGGCGCCTCGTGGCCGGGATGCAAACTCACATCCCCTGCACACGCTCGGGCAGGACCTTGTACATGACGCGCACCTCGCGCGGCTGGCGGAACGGGTACTTGTCCTGGCCGAGGTACTTCTTCGCGAGCGCGTCGATGTGCGCGTCAGCGCCCTTCTCCGTCGTCTCGACGACCCGCCCGCGGACCTGCACGTAGCGGTAGGGGTTGTCGGGGTCCTGGATGGAGAGCGCCACGCGCGGGTTGCGCGCCAGGTTCCTCACCTTGACGCGGCCCTTCGCCGTGTTGAAGCGCACGTGCGTGCCGTCGAAGTCGACCCACACCGGCGTCACCTGCGGCGCGCCGTCGGGGCCCGCCGTGGCGAGGTGCGCGAACGCCTTCTTCGTAAAGAGATCGCGGTACTGCTCGGGGATCGTCGCCATGGCGTCATGGAGCCAAATCCGGCGAGCCGAGTCCATCCCCCTTGACGCTCGCCCCGCTGCGGGTCCACAGGGAGCGCAGGGAGGGCCGCCCATGCTCTACATCGCGTTCGTGAAGAACAAGCCGCGCTGGCAGCTCGGCGACGTCGACCTGACGGCCAAGTCGCGCGAGTGGTGGAACGAGGGGAAGAAGCCGGCAGGCCTGCGCACGGTCGGCTTCTGGGGCTCGCTCAGCAGCGAGGCGCCCGACGTGATCGTCTTCGAGGCCGAGAGCCATGAGGACATCCGGAAGATGATCGCGTACTGGAAAGAGGTCGACTTCGAGGTCCACCCGGCCCTCGACCTGGGCGAGGTCTTCCGCCGCCAGGGAATGAAGATCGCGTGACGCGGCTCAGAGGATCGGGAGGCCGCGCCAGGTCCCGCGCGGGAACGCGGCGTCGATCCGGCGCACGTCCTCCGCGGAGAGCGCGAGAGAGCCCGCCCTGGCGTTCTCCGCCACGTGCGCCGCGCGGGCGGCCTTGGGAATCGTGAAGAGCCCCGGCGCGCGCACGAGGAAGGCGAGCGCCACCTGCCGCGGGGCGGCGCCGTGCGCGGCCGCGATCTCGGCCAGCACCCGTCCGCCCCGGCTGCGCGGGCCCGGGAGGTGGCCCGAGCCGAACGGGCTGTAGCCCACCACGGCGATGCCGCGCGCAACGCACCACGGGATCACCGCGTGCTCGATCGTGCGCTCCTCGAGGTGGTAGAGCACCTGGTCGCACGCGATACGCTCGGCGCCCGCGATCGCGGCCGCGCGCTCCATCTCCTCGACGCCGAAGTTGCTGACGCCCCAGGCGCGGACCTTCCCCTCGCGCCGGAGCTGCTCGAAGGCGGCGATGGTGTCCGCCAGCGGGTGGCGGCCCGGCCAGTGGAGGAGGTAGCAGTCGAGGCGGTCCGTGCGCAGGCGGCGGAGGCTCGCCTCGCACGCGCGCAGCACCCCCGTACGCGAGGCGTTCTGCGGCAGAACCTTGGAGACGAGGAAGACCTGCTCGCGCCGCCCGGCGATCGCCTCGCCGACCAGCTCCTCGACCCGGCCGGAGCCGTACATCTCGGCCGTATCGATGTGGGTCATGCCCAGGTCGAGCCCGGCGCGGAGCGCAGCCACCGCCGCGGCGCGGCCGTCGCGCTCCATGTTCCACGTCCCCTGGCCGACGACGGGCACCGCGACACCCGTCGGGCCGAACGGCTCGCGTCTCACCGAAGTAGATCCCGCACCGCCGGCAGCACCTGCTCCACTGGTGCGGCGATGCGTACGTCCGCTGCCGCGTCGTAGGGCGTTTCCGAGGCGGTCACGATCGCGGTGCGCGCGCCCGCTTCGCGCGCGATGGGGAACATCTGGTTCACCGGCCCCACCACCAGCGACGTGCCCGCGGCGACGAAGAGATCGCAGGCCGCCGCCGCGTCGAGCGCGCGCTCCAGGTCCGCGGCCACCAGCTGCTGGCCGAAGGATATGGTGGCGGGCTTCCACGGCCCGCCGCACGCACAGCACGGGACGGCCGTCCCCGCCTCCCACGCCGCCTGCGCGACCGCGCGCGGGGCACGCCGGTGGCAGGCCATGCACTCGACGGCGGAGTCGGTGCCGTGGATGTTGACCAGGCGCTCGGGCGGAAAGCCGCTCCGCTCGTGGAGGCCGTCGACGTTCTGTGTGACGAGGAGGTCGATGCGGCCGGCGCGCGCCAGGTCGGCGAGCGCCGCGTGCGCGGCGTTGGGCTCGGCCGCGCGGATCAGCTGCCAGGTCTCGCCCTTGTAGCGCCAGTACGCCTCGCGCGCGCGCTCGCTGGCGAGGAACTCGGGGAGCGGGACGGGCTGGTAGCGCTCCCAGCGGCCGCCGGGCGAGCGGAAGTCGGGGATGCCGGAGGCCGTCGAGAGCCCGGCGCCGGTCAGCACGACGACGCGGCGGGCCCGGCGCCACGCGTCGGTAAGCGCACGAGGCGTGCCCATTCAGTTGCGCGACAGGCCGGCCACGACGCCCTCGATCTCGCGCAGGAACGCCCCCACGGGATCGGGGCCGGCAAGGCCCGGGAAGCGCACCTTGCGCAGGTAGTCGAGGGCGCCGGCGTAGTACTCGAAGCGCACCGACAGCTCGCGCAAGAGCAGGCGATCGGCGCGCGGCTCCCCCTCGGCGAGCGCGCCCGCCCGAGCGTAAGCGCGGGCGCCCTCCTCGAGGTAGTAGCCGAGGTAGCCGCCGCGCTCGACGAAGGACCGGAAGAGGCCGCTCATGAAGAGCGCGAAGTCCCCCACGTAGCGATGGAAGGCGCGCGTGCCGGCGGGCCCGGGCGTGGGCGGGCCGAGCCCCAGCATCTCGACCACCCGCTCGAGCCGTGCCCCACCGGGCGCGCGCAGGCGGTAGAGGCGGTCGGTGCGCGCGAACTCGGCCAGCACCTCGGCGAGGTAGGCGGCGACGGTGTCGTCGCCGACGCCCAGCTCGGCGCAGGTGCGGCGCGTGAGCGGGAGGAAGAAGCTCACCAGGGCAGGACGGGCGCTATCCCGGACCATGCTCTCCGTCACCGCTATCACCAGACCCGTGCGGGTGCACTCACGCCTCCGACCCGCCTCCGAGCCAGACGATCGTCGCGCCCCACCCGCCGCGCCCGGGCGGCGCGTCGGCGAAGCGCTCGACCAGCGGGCTCGCGGCCAGGACCTCGTGGACCCGCCGCCGCTGCACGCCGCGGCCGCGGCCGTGGATGAGCCGGACCTCGCGGAAGCCCGCCGCCACGGCGGCTTCCAGGTACGACTCCACGACCGACGGGATCTCGCGCGGCGCGAAGGCGTGCAGGTCGAGCGCGTCCTCGATCGGGATGACGACGGGACGGCTCATGGGCGGGCCGTGGTCGACCAGGCGTATCTGGAAACAGGCATCGTGGCAGGTTGCCCCGCCGGGACGGCATCTGTATACACCATGTAGATACGAGCGACGAGAAGGGCAATGCGACGGCGCGTACAGAAGTGGGGAAACAGCCTGGCGGTTCGCATCCCGGCCGAGGTCGCCCGCTCGTGCGCTCTCGCGCAGGGCACACCGCTCGACGTGCGGCACGAGGGCGGCACCGTGGTCCTCGTGCCGGAGCGACGGCAGCGACGGTACACGCTCCGCGAGCTGGTGGCGAAGATCACGAGGCGCAACCTTCCGGAGCGGCCGGACTTCGGCCCACCCGTCGGGCGGGAGGTCTGGTGAGGCCGCGGCGCGTCTTCGTTCCGGAACGCGGCGATCTCGTCAAGATGAGCTTCGATCCGCAGTCGGGGCACGAGCAGGCGGGCTGGCGCCCCGCTCTCGTAATCTCCCCCGCCCTCTACAATCGCGCCAGCAGCCTGGCTCTCGTATGTCCGGTGACGTCGCGCGTCCGGGGATATCCGTTCGAGGTCGCGCTGCCGCCGGGGCTCGACGTGGGCGGCGTGGTCCTGGCC
>JBKPBB010000313.1:0-3300 GCA_046744245.1 Thermodesulfobacteriota bacterium | reverse complement strand
GCTCGTGGTGCCGGCGCGATACGCGTGCAGCAGGTCGAATAGCGGCCCACTGTCGAGATCTGCCAACAGCCTGGCGGCCGCACGATAGTCGGCAGCGGCGTCCGTGCCCTCGCCGGCGGCCTGCCCCGCCCGAAGCTCCTCGAAGGTCAGGGGCTCACCGGCGGCACGGATGCGGTCAATCTCGTCGCGTAGCCGGTGCGAGGCGAGGCGCTCCACAACCGCGCACGTAACGAGGACGATGAGCAGACTCGCGATCCGTCGCCCGAGACGCCCGCTCCGCCGCCTCGCCCCGCCCGTCATCCTGTTCAATGGTGCTGGCGGAACCGTGATGTCTCAAGCGACACGGTGGTGAGTGGCTCGGCGTGATGCCGGGAGGTGCCTGATCGAAAGCGTGCCGCAAGCATTGCGCGAGCGCGCGCGGAGCCGCAGACGTGGCCGCGTGTCCGCCGCGTCGACCCCGTGCTATCCTCGGCCCCGTGCCGCTGGTGAAGCGCAACGCCACCTACGACGATCTCTGCGCGCTCCCTGACAACATGGTGGCGGAGATCATCGACGGCGACCTGTTCGCCAGCCCGCGGCCCGCCTCGCCGCACGCGCTCGCCTCGTCGATGCTCGGGTCCGTGCTCATCGGTGCCTTCGCGGGCGAGCCCGGCGGCGCTGGCGCGCCCGGCGGCTGGTGGATCCTGTTCGAGCCCGAGCTGCACTTACGCCGCGACGTGCTCGTCCCCGACCTGGCGGGCTGGCGCCGCGAGCGGATGCCGACCGTACCGGACGTGGCGGGATTCGAGCTCGCGCCCGACTGGGCGTGCGAGGTCATCTCGCCGTCCACCGGCGAGATCGACCGCGGGCGCAAGATGCGGGTCTACGCGCGTGAGGGAGTCGGCCACCTCTGGATCGTCGACCCGATCCTGCGCACGCTCGAGGTCTACCGGCTCGAGGACGGGCGCTGGGTCGTGGCGAGCACGCACGCCGGGGCCGAGCAGATCCGCGCCGAGCCCTTCGAGGCGGTCGCGCTCGACATGCGCCGCTGGTGGCGCGAGCAGTAGCCGCGCCTCGTCAGCCCCGCCGCGGCCCGGGACCCAGGCGCGCGGCCGCGGGTATCAGCTCCGCGGCCAGCCCCTCGATCTCCGCGCCCACCGTCTCGGCGCCCCGCAGCCCCACGAGATAGATCACCTGATCGACACCCGCCTCGGCGTACGCGCCGAGCGCCGCCGCGTCGCGGGCGGGCTTGAAGTAGGGCGAGACGCTGATCTCGACGGACTCCGGCTTCCGCCCCCGGCGCGCCAGCAGCCGGTCCAGCGCCGCGATGCGCGCGGCCGCCTCCTCGGGCAGCAGGTTGAAGCCGTACCAGCCCTGACCCAGGTCGGCGACGCGGCGGAGCGCGGCGTCGCTCTCGCCGCCGAAGACGATCGGCGGGTGCGGCTTCTGGATGGGCTTCGGGAACATGCGCAGCGGCGGCACGCGGAGCAGCTTGCCCTCGTAGCGCGACACCGGCTCCGTCCACAGCGCGTGCATGGCAGCCAGGTACTCGCGGCAGCGCGCGGCGCGGCCGTCGAACGGCACGCCGAGCGCCTCGAACTCCTCGCGCAGCCAGCCGATGCCGACGCCGAAGTCGAGCCGCCCGCCGGAGAGGACGTCGCAGTCGGCCACCTGCTTCGCGGTGTAGAGCGGCGGGCGCTGCGGGACGAGGCAGATGCCGGTGCCGAGCCGGATGCGCGTGGTGAGCGCGGCGGCGAAGGCGATCGCGACGAAGGGCTCGACGAACCCGATCTCGCCGGTGAGCGGGAAGCTGCCGTCCGGGGAGTACGGGTAACGCGAGGCGTGCGTGTCGAAGAGCGCCACGTGCTCGGCGAACCAGAGCGAATGAAAACCGGTTCGCTCGGCGAGGGTTGCCGTGGTGGCGACCATGTCGCGGAGCTGCGTCGGATCGCCGGCCAGCGGGAGGAAGAGTCCGAGCTTCATGGTGCGCCGATCCTGCCCCGGACGCCGTCCCGCAGGCAAGGGCGTGCGGCGGAGGCGCCCGCCCTGTATGCTCGATGCTGCCATGCAGCGCGTGATCGACCTGGAGGGCTGCCTCAACTTCCGCGACCTGGGCGGCTACCCCACCGCGGACGGACGCAGGGTCCGCTGGCAGCAGGTCTACCGCAGCGACGCGCTCCATCACCTCACGCCGGCCGACGTCGCGCGCGTGCGCGACGACCTCGGTGTCGCCGCGGTCGTCGACCTCCGCTCGACGGCCGAGCTGCGCGGCGAGGGCCGCGGCCCGCTCGCCCGCGAGCCGATCGGCTTCCACCACCTGCCGCTCTTCGACGGCCAGCAATCCCGACCCGAGGGCTGGCCCCCGATCGCCACGCTCGCCGACCGCTACTTCCTCTTGGCCGAGATCGCGCAGGCGCCGATCGCGCGCCTGATCACCGTCCTCGGCGAGGCCGGCGGGCCCGTCGTCTACCACTGCGCGGCGGGGAAGGATCGCACCGGGGTCGTCTCGGCCGTGCTGCTCGGGCTCCTCGGCGTGCGCGACGAGATGATCGTCGCCGACTACGCCGCCACGCAGGAGAACCTCGAGGCGATCATCGAGCGCCTGATGGCGGCCAAGGGCTATCAGACCATGCTCTCCGCGCTGCCGCCCGACACGCTGCACGCCGAGGCCGAGACGATGGTCGCCTTCCTCGCCCGCATCCGGGAGCGATACGGGTCGATGCGGGGCTACGCCCGGGCGGCGGGGGTGGCGGACGCGGTGGTCGAGCGGCTCGCGGAGCGGCTCCTCGAGCGATAGCCAGGGCGCGGGTGGCGGAGCTGCATGCTCGTGACCCCGATGCGCTGCGCGCGCCGGCCCCGGCTCAGCCGGCGCCGGCCGCGCGCGGCAGCACCCGCGTCGCGAAGAGCTCGATCGACCGCATGAGCTGCGGGTTTGGGATGAGCCCGTTGTAGGTCCACGCGAACAGCCACCGCACGGGCAGCCGCGCGCGCAGGCGCTCGAGCTGTCGCGTCACCGTGTCCACGGACCCCACCAGCGCGAGCCCGCTGTCGAAGAGGCTCGGCGCCTCGCCCGTCGCCGGATCGGCGAGCCCCTTCGAGAACCCGAACGGCTCGAACCACTCGCGCCCGCAGAAGAGCCCGCTGTCCGCCCAGAGCGCCATCGCCTCGTCGTCCGTCTCTGCGACGACCACGTCGCGGAGCACGCCGATGCCCTCGCCGAGGGGCTTCCCCGAGACCTCGGCGTAGAGGCCCACGAGGCGGTCCTCGAGCGAGGGGTGGAGCGGCGGGAGGATCGCCGTCACACCCTCCTCGGCGCACCAG
>JBKPBB010000183.1:0-5711 GCA_046744245.1 Thermodesulfobacteriota bacterium | reverse complement strand
TTGCCGCACATCTCGGCGCGGCTCCCGTCGGCGTTGTAGATCGCCATGCGGCAGTCGGCCTCGCCGGTCGAGGCCGGGAGGAGGAGGATGAGGCCGTCCGCGCCGATGCCGCGGCGGCGGTGGCAGAGGCGCGTCGCGAGCACCGCGGGGTCGCCCGGGAAGCCCGCGCGCGCGTCGACGTAGATGAAGTCGTTCGCCGTCCCGTGGAGCTTCGCGAAGCGCAGCGTGGCCATGGCGCCGTCCTCGACCCTTACAATGCGCTGCGTTGCAGCGTCAACCGCGCTCGGCTCGACGCTCGTGGGGCGCGTCCCGTTTGCATTCGCCCGCCCGCGGATGATTCTCTGCGCCGCATGTTCCTCACCCCGGCCGAGGCGGCCCTGGTGCGCGAGCGCTTCGGCACGCCGTGCCACGTCTACGACCGCGCGGCGCTCGAGGCCGCGGCGCGCGCGGCGCTCGCCTTCCCGCACGCCTTCGGGTTCACGCTGCGCTACGCGATGAAGGCGAACTCGAACCGCGCCGTCCTGCGCCTCTTCCGCGACCTCGGCCTCCACATCGACGCCTCGAGCGACCCCGAGGTCGAGCGCGCGCTGCGCGCCGGTTTCGCCCCCGAGCGCATCCAGCTCACCTCGCAGGTGCCGTCCCGCCGGCTCGAGGCCTTCGTGGCGCTGGGCGTTCTCTGCACCGCCTGCTCCCTCCAGCAGCTCGACCGCTACGGCCGCGCGCTCCCCGGCCGCGACGCGACCATCCGCGTGAACCCCGGCCTCGGCAGCGGCTCGACCAACCGCACGAACACCGGCGGCCCCGCCTCGAGCTTCGGCATCTGGCACGCGTACCTGGACGAGGCGAAGGCGCTCGCCGCCCGCCACCGGCTCGTCATTCGTGGGCTCCACACCCACATCGGGTCGGGAAGCGATCCGGCGGTGTGGACGCGCGTGGCGCTGCTCGTGCTCGAGATCGCGGCGCGGCTGCCCGACGTGACCACGGTCAGCCTCGGCGGCGGCTTCAAGGTGGCGCGCGTCGCGGGCGAGCAGACGACGAACCTGGTCGCGGTCGGGTCGATCGCGCGCGAGGCGTTCGTCGACTTCCATCGGCGGACCGGGCGGAAGCTCCGCCTCGAGATCGAGCCGGGGGCCTACCTGGTCGCCAACGCCGGCGCCGTGGTGGCCACCTGCGTCGACGTGGTCGACACCGGGCCGGACGGCTACCTCTTCGCCAAGCTCGACGCCGGCATGACGGAGGTGACCCGCCCGTCGCTCTATGGCGCCCAGCACCCGATCACGGTCGTCGCGGGCGAGCGACCCACGGCGCGCGTCGTGTTCGTCGGCCCGTGCTGCGAGTCGGGCGACGTGCTCACCCCCGCGCCCGGCGACCCCGAGGCGCTCGCACCGCGGGAGGTGCCGCGCCCGGAGATCGGCGACTTGGTCGTGGTCGGCGGCACGGGCGCGTACTGCGCCGCCATGTGCACCGGCAACTACAACTCGTATCCGCTGGCGCCGGAGGTGCTGCGCGAGCTGGACGGGAGCCTCCGGCTGGTGCGGCGGCGGCAGAGCCTCGAGCAGATGCTCGCCAACGAGGTGGAGGAGGGCTGAGGGCGGCTGAGCGCGGGCTGGGAGGGCTCCCCTAGACCATTTGGCTAAGCACCTTCAGAGGCCGCACCCGCACCACATTCCGGGCCGGCTTGGCCTTGAACATCACCTGCTCCTTGGTGAACGGGTTGATGCCCATGCGCGCCTTGGTGGCCGGCTTCCGCTTGACCGTGATCCGCATCAAGCCGGGGACCTTGAAGACGCCGGGGCCGCTCTTCGAGAGGTCCGCCCTGATCATGTGCGCCAGGGTGTGAAAGACGGCCGCGACATCTCGGTGGTGAACGCCGACGTGTTGGGCGATGGTGCGGAACACATCGCCCTTGCTGCGCGGCTTCGCGGAGGCGCCGATCTTCAGCGGCTTGCCGAGGTCGAGCTTCGAGACAGCTCGGACGGACCCCTTCTTCCCTTTGCTCGCCATTCACGTCCCTCCCTGTGGGTCATCTGTGGTCGACACTCCATAGGGCGCGGGTGAGAAGAAAGCAAGCGGAAGGGGCAGGCGAAGTGGCGCCGGCACATGGTCACGACTCACGGGTTCCCCGACGGCGGCTCGGCGGACGGCGCACTCGGCGGATTCCCGTAGCGCAGGCTCACCGGCCCCGCGGGCGCGCTCCGGTAGCGGTCGAGGGTCACGGCCGTCACGCGGTAGCGGTAGCGCTCGCCGGGCTGAACGTCCTTGTCGACCCACTCGAGGCGGCGCTCCTTGCGGAAGCGTTGCTGGTCCTCGAGCGTGACGGTGCCGATCTTCACGAACTCGGGCGCCGGGCCCTCGCCCGGGGCGCGCTCGATCTCGAAGCCCCCCAGGTCGTTCATGCGGCCCCCGCCGGTGTAGCGCGTCGGCCGGAGCCAGGAGAGGCGCACGCCGTCGGGGGTCGCGATCGCGGCCAGGTTCTCGACCGCCTCGGGCTCGACCAGCTGGGGGGCGACCGGGAGCCCCTTGCGGCCGCAGGCGGGAAGCGCACAGGCGAGCACGAGGAGCACGGCCGCGGCGCGCCTCATCGGGCCTCCTCCCGCGTCGCGCGCGCGAGCTGGCGCGCGACCTCGCGCGGCGCCGTGCCGCCAAGGACGCGTCTCCTCGCGACCGAGCGCGCGGGCGTGAGGCGGCGGACGAGCGCCGGGGTGAGCTGCGGCGCGTGCTTGCCGAGGACGGTGGCGTCGAGCTCGCGCAGCGACGTCCCGGTGGCGAGGCAGTGCCGCACGAGCTTGCCCACGATCGCGTGCGCGCGCCGGAAGGGGACGCCGCGCTCGACCAGCAGGTCGGCCAGGTCGGTGGCGAGGAGGAGGCCGTCGGCGGCCGCTGCCATCCGCCCGGTGTCGAAGCGCAGGTGCGGCAGCATCGCCGCCAGCACGTCGAGCGACTGCCGGAGCGTGTCGGCCGCGTCGAAGAGGGGCGGCTTGTCCTCCTGGAGATCCCTGTTGTAGGCGAGCGGGAGGCCCTTGAGCGTGGTCAAGAGCGCCACCAGCGCGCCCATCACGCGTCCCGTCTTGCCGCGGACCAGCTCGGCCACGTCCGGGTTCTTCTTCTGCGGCATCATCGAGCTGCCGGTCGCGAAGCCGTCGGGCAGCTCGATGAAGCCGAACTCCTCGGTCGCCCAGAGCACCAGCTCCTCGGCGAGGCGGCTCAAGTGGACCGCGCAGATCGCCGCGGCGGCGAGGAACTCCGCGGCGGCGTCCCGGTCTGCGACCGCGTCCACGCTGTTGGCCGTGACGCGCGCGAAGCCGAGCTGGCGAGCGACGAACCTCCGGTCGAGGGGGAAGCCCGCCCCCGCGAGCGCGCCGGCACCGAGCGGCAGCTCGTCGGCGCGCGCGCGGCAGTCGCGGAGGCGCGTCCGATCGCGCGCCAGCATCTCGCGGTAGGCGAGCAGGTGGTGCGCGAGCAGGATCGGCTGCGCGCGCTGGAGGTGCGTGTAGCCGGGCAGGAGCGCGTCGCGATACCTGCGGGCGAGCGCGGTGAGCGCCTGCTGCAGCCGTGCCAGGGCGGCGTCGAGGGCGTCGCACTCGGCGCGCAGCCAGAGACGCAGGTCGAGCGCCACCTGGTCGTTGCGGCTCCGGCCGGTGTGGAGCTTCCCGCCGACGGGGCCGACGAGCTCCGTCAGCCGCCGCTCGATCGCCATGTGGATGTCCTCGTCGGAGGGAAGAAAGCGGAAGCGGCCGGCGTCGAGCTCGCGGCGCACGCGCACGAGCCCGCGCTCGAGGCGGGCGCCCTCGCGCCCGGTGAGCAGCCGCGCGCGCACCAGCGCGCGCGTATGGGCCACGCTGCCGGCGATGTCGTGCGGGTAGAAGCGGCGGTCGAAGGGCAGGGAGGTGGTGAAGGCCTCGGCCGCGGGGGCGGTCGGTGTGGCGAAGCGTCCAGCCCACGCCTTCGCCGCCCGCGCCCTGGCGCGGCGGCGGGTCATTTGGCGCTGGGCTGACGCGTGCGCTCGACCAGCGCCTTGATGCGCAGCCGCAGGCCCGAGAGCCGGATGAACCCGCCTGCGTCCTCCTGGCGGTAGCCGCCGGCCTCGTCGAAGCTCACGAGCTTCGGATCGTAGAGCGAGCGTGGCGCCTTCCGCCCGACGACGCGCACGCTGCCGCGATAGAGCCGGAGGCGCGCCGTGCCCGTCACCGCGCGCGCCGCCTCGTCGATCGCGGCCTGGAGCATGACGCGCTCGGGCGCGAACCAGTAGCCGTAATAGACCATCTCGGCGTAGCGCGGCACGAGCGCGTCGCGGAGGTGCAGGACTTCCCGGTCGAGGGTCAAGGATTCGACCGCCTGGAAGGCCGCGCGCAGGACCGTGCCCCCCGGCGTCTCGTACACGCCGCGCGACTTGAGCCCGACGTAGCGGTTCTCGACCACGTCGACCCGCCCGACGCCGTGCGCGCCGGCGAGCGCGTTCAGCCGCGCGAGGAGCGCCGCCGGCGCGAGGCGCTCCCCGTTCACCGCCACCGGCACGCCCGCGTCGAGGTCGACCTCGATCTCCTCGGCGCGGTCCGGCGCGCGCTCGGGCGCGACGGTGAGCTGGAACATGTCGTCGTAGGGCGCTCGCCACGGGTCTTCGAGCAGGCCTCCCTCGTAGCTCACGTGGAGGAGGTTCCGGTCGGTCGAGTACGGCTTCTCCGCCGTCGCCGCGACCGGGATGCGGTGCTGCTCGGCGTAGGCGATCAGGTCCGCGCGGCCCTTCATGTCCCACTCGCGCCAGGGCGCGATCACGGTGAGCTCGGGGGCGAGCGCGGCGTAGGTCAGCTCGAAGCGCACCTGGTCGTTGCCCTTGCCGGTGGCGCCGTGCGCGACCGCGTCGGCGCGCTCCTGACGGGCGATCTCGATCTGCCGCTTGGCGATCAGCGGGCGGGCGATCGAGGTGCCGAGGAGGTACTGGTTCTCGTAGATCGCGCCGGCGCGGAACATCGGGAACACGAAGTCGCGCACGAACTCCTCGCGCAGATCCTCCACGATCGTCTTGGTGGCGCCGGTGCGGCGCGCCTTCTCCTCCAGGCCGGCGAGCTCCTCGGCCTGGCCCAGGTCGGCCGAGAAGGCCACCACCTCCGCGCGGTAGCGCTCGACGAGCCAGCGCAGGATGACCGAGGTGTCGAGCCCGCCCGAGTAGGCGAGCACGATGCGGCGCACGGGGCCGGACATGGCGGCATGACCTAGCACACGCCCTCCGGGGAACCAACGCCGGGCGATTCGCGGAGCGTGGGACGGTGAGCACGTCCCGGCGCGGCGGGCTCAGTAGTCGTAGATGTGATCGATCTTCACGTGCTCGACTCGAGGCTCGGGATCACCTCGTTGAAGCGATTCAAGCCTGGTCGGCAATCGGCCGAGACTCCGGGTGATGTCTGCCGGCCCGCCCGCGCCCCCGGAGCGTCCCCTCTGGCTGACGGTGCCGGGTGCCTCGGCGGCGGTCGCGCTCGGATGGGTCCCGTGGCTCGCCCTGGCCGCACTCGCGCCGTCGTTGCTCGGAGGGTACCTCGGGTCGGCGGGCGCCATGCTCGCGGTGGTGACCGTCGGCTGGTTCCTCGCGCGCTCGGCGCCCGAGCCGAGCGAGGCGCTGCGCCGCTATCACCTCGACGCGGCGGAGGTGACCGCGATGGGACCCGGCACGGCGGTCCGACGACTCCCGTGGTCCGAGGCCGTGACGCTCACCGAGG
>JBKPBB010000052.1:0-2012 GCA_046744245.1 Thermodesulfobacteriota bacterium | reverse complement strand
ACCGCCAAAGCAATCGTCGGCAGCGTCAGATGTTTATAAGAGACAGCCTTCGTCCTGCGCACGCACGTCCCCCTGCCGCTGACGCAGGGCTATCTCCCGGGCGTCCGCTTCGCCGAGGTGCACCACCACTGGCCGGAGATGCTCGTCGCGCAGGGCGCCGTCCTCTACTTCCTCGGGCTCTACGAGGTGCACGCGCTCACCCGGCCGCGCGATCACGTGGGCGCGCTGCTGGTGGCCGCCGGGCTCCAGGCGCTCGTGCTGGTCGCGGTCTACTTCTTCCGCCAGGACCTCATGTTCCCGCGCTCGATCTTCGTCGTGCAGGCGGCGCTCGACGCGACGCTGCTGGTCGCGTGGCGGCTCGGCAGCCGCCCGCTCCTCGGCAGCTACCCGCGCCGGCGCGTGCTGGTGGTGGGCACCAACGCCACCGCGGCCGAGGTGATCGGCACCATCCGGGCGCAGCACTGGCTCGGCATGGACATCGTGGGCGCGGTGGCGGGCGACGGCATGTGCCCCGTGGCGCTCGACGTGCCCGTGCTCGGCGCGCGCGAGGAGCTGCCCGCGCTCTGCCGGCGCCACGGGGTGGACGAGGTGATCATCGCCTCGGACCACGTCTGGCAGGACGAGCTGCTCGACGCCTTGAGCCACTCCGAGGGCGCTCGCGCCCGCATCTGCGTCGTGCCCTCGCCGTACGAGATCCTGATCGGCCGCACCGAGCACCTGCGCCTGCACGACATCCCGCTCATCGAGGTGATCCGCGAGCCGCTCGCGGGCGGCGCGAGCGCGGTCAAGCGCGCCTTCGACGCCGTGCTGGCCGCCGTCCTCTTCCTGGCGGCGCTCCCCGTCATGGCGCTCGTGGCGCTCGCGATCCGGCTCACCTCGCGCGGGCCGGTGCTCTTCTTCCAGGAGCGGATGGGCCAGGACCGCCGCCCCTTCACCATGGTCAAGTTCCGCACCATGCGCGTCGACGCCGAGCGGAAGACGGGCCCCGTGCTGGCGAGCGAGAACGATCCGCGCATCACCTGGCTCGGGCGCTATCTCCGCGCGCTGCGCCTGGACGAGCTGCCGCAGCTGTGGAACGTGCTCTGCGGCGACATGAGCTTCGTCGGCCCGCGCCCGGAGCGGCCCGAGTTCGTGCGCGATTTCGAGCGCGACATCCAGGGCTACGCCGAGCGCTTCAAGGTGCGCCCGGGGCTCACCGGCTACGCGCAGGTGAACGGCGAGTACCACACCTCGCCCGCGACCAAGCTCAAGTACGACCTGGCCTACATCTACAACCGCTCCCTCTGGCTCGACGTCCGCATCCTGGCGGACACGGTGAAGGTGATGCTCACCCGGCGAGGCGTCTGAGCGTGACGGGCGGCCCTCCCCTCGCGGCGCGCCGCGCAGCCGACGCGCTCCTCGGCTTCACCGCGGCCGCCATCCCGCTCTCGACGACGGGGATGGAGGCAGGCGTGCTCGGGCTCGCGGCCTTGAGCTGCGCCGCGCTGGTCGGGAAGTGGGGCGTCGTGCGCGGCACGCCGCTCGACGGCGTGCTCGCGCTCTTCGCGGGCGTCATGGCCCTCTCGACGCTGGCGAGCGGGCATCCGCTCGAGGCGAGCGGGTGGGTCCGCCTCTGGATCGCGCTCGCGTACTTCGTCGTCTTCTGGTGGCTCCGCGACCCAGCGCACGCCGTCCGGCTGGCGCGCGTGATCGTCGTCGCCGGCGCGGTGTCGGCGGCGTACGGCGTCCTCCAGCACTTCACGGGCGCGGACTGGTACCGCACGCTGCTCGGCCGCCCGACCTACGTGTACCCGCGCGAGCCGGGCACGCCCGGCTACGCGGTGGTCGGGTTCTTCCGCAGCTACCTCACCTTCGCGCACGTGATGATCTTCCCGCTCGCCTGGGCGCTCGCGGGCGCGCTCGCGGGCCGGGCGGCGGCGCTCGGGGCCGCGCTGCTCGTCGTGCTGGCGCTCGTCTTCTCGACCGCGCGCGGGGCCTGGCTCGCGGCGCTCGCGGTGGCCGCCGCGCTGGTG
>JBKPBB010000059.1:0-5126 GCA_046744245.1 Thermodesulfobacteriota bacterium | reverse complement strand
TTCGTGGTCATGGCCTCCGAGGTGGGCGTGCTCGACATCCCGCCCGAGAACGTCCTCCACAAGGACCGCCTCCAGCCCGGCCGCATGTTCCTGGTCGACACCGAGCAGGGCCGCATCGTGGGCGACGAGGAGCTGAAGGAGGGCATGGCGGCGCGCCGGCCGTACCGGCGGTGGCTCGATGCGAACCTGACGCGCCTGGCGGAGCTCCCGCCGCCCGAGCAGGTGCCGCCCGCCTACGAGCCGGAGACGATCCTCGAGCGCCAGCAGGCCTTCGGCTACACGATCGAGGACCTCCGCCTCCTGATGACGCCGATGGCGCTCAACGCGCAGGAGGCGGTGGGCTCCATGGGCACCGACACGCCGCTCGCCTGCCTGTCGGACCGCCCGCAGCTCCTCTTCAACTACTTCAAGCAGCTCTTCGCCCAGGTGACCAACCCGCCCATCGACCCGATCCGCGAAGAGCTGGTCATGTCGCTCGAGACCACCATCGGCCCCGAGCAGAACCTCTTCGAGGAGACGCCGCTCCACTGCCGGCAGCTGCACCTGAAGAGCCCGACGCTCTCCAACGAGCAGCTGGCGCAGGTGAAGGCGCTCGACGACGGGCACCTCCGCGCCACGACGCTCCCGATCCTCTTCGCGAAGCGCTCGGGCGGCCCGGGGCTCCGCGCCGCGCTCGACGACCTCTGCGCGCGCGCCTCGAAGGCGGTCGCCGACGGCGATACGATCCTCGTCCTCTCCGACCGCGGCGTGGACGACGCCCACGTGCCCATCCCGAGCCTGCTCGCCACCGCCGCCGTGCACCATCACCTGATCCGCGAGGGCACGCGCATGCGCTGCGGCATCGTGGTCGAGTCGGGCGAGCCGCGCGAGATCCAGCACTTCTGCCTGCTCCTCGGCTACGGCGCGGGCGCCGTGAACCCCTACCTCGCCTTCGAGACGCTGCGCGACATGGTGGCCGAGGGCATCTTGAAGGACGTGGACGCCGCCACCGCGGTCAAGAACTACATGAAGGCGGTCGACAAGGGCGTCCTCAAGGTGATGACCAAGATGGGCATCTCGACGCTCCAGAGCTACCGGGGCGCGCAGATCTTCGAGGCCATCGGCCTCAACTCCGAGGTGGTCGAGCGCTACTTCACCTGGACCGCGTCGCGCATCGAGGGCGTCGGGCTCGACGTCATCGCGCGCGAGGCCGGGCTGCGCCACGAGCACGCCTACATGGTCTCGCCCTCGCTCGACGGCGACCTCGACGTCGGCGGCCAGTACCAGTGGCGCCGCCGCGGCGAGCACCACGCCTACAACCCGAACACGGTCGCCAAGCTCCAGCACGCGGTGCGCGCCGCCAGCTACAAGATGTTCAAGGAGTACACGGCGGCGGTGAACGACGAGAGCCGGCGCCTGTGCACCATCCGCGGGCTCCTCGGGTTCAAGCCGGGGGCGGGGCCGATTCCGATTGATCAGGTCGAGCCCGCCACCGAGATCGTGAAGCGCTTCAAGACGGGCGCCATGTCGCTCGGCTCGATCAGCCGCGAGGCGCACGAGAACCTCGCCATCGCCATGAACCGGATCGGCGGCAAGTCGAACACCGGCGAGGGCGGCGAGGACCCGGTGCGCTACCAGCCGGACCCCAACGGCGACTTCCGCCGCAGCGCCATCAAGCAGGTGGCCTCGGGCCGCTTCGGCGTGACCAGCTACTACCTCGTCAACTGCGACGAGCTGCAGATCAAGATGGCGCAGGGCGCCAAGCCCGGCGAGGGCGGCCAGCTCCCCGGCCACAAGGTCGATCAGTACATCGCGAAGATCCGCTACTCGACGCCGGGCGTGGGGCTCATCTCCCCGCCGCCGCACCACGACATCTACTCGATCGAGGACCTGGCGCAGCTGATCCACGATCTCAAGAACGCGAACGACCGCGCGCGCGTGAGCGTGAAGCTGGTCGCCGAGGTGGGCGTGGGCACGGTCGCCGCCGGCGTCTCCAAGGCGAAGGCCGACGTCGTCTTGATCAGCGGGGACTCCGGGGGCACGGGCGCCTCACCGCTCACCTCGATCAAGCACGCGGGCATCCCCTGGGAGCTCGGCCTGGCCGAGACGCAGCAGGTCCTGGTCGCCAACGACCTCCGCGGCCGCATCCGGGTCGAGACCGACGGGCAGCTGAAGACCGGGCGCGACGTCGCCATCGCGGCGCTCTTGGGCGCCGAGGAGTACGGCTTCGCCTCGGCCGCGCTGGTCGCCTCGGGCTGCATCATGATGCGCGTCTGCCATCTCAACACCTGCCCGGTCGGGATCGCGACCCAGGACCCGGTGCTGCGGAAGAAGTTCGAGGGCAAGCCCGAGCACGTGGTCCACTTCATGACGTTCATCGCCGAGGAGCTGCGCGAGATCATGGCCGCGCTCGGCTTCCGCACCGTCGACGACATGATCGGGCGGGTCGACATGCTGGACGTGCGGGACGTCTCCGCGCACTGGAAGGCGAAGGGCGTGGACCTGACGCAGATCCTCTACACCCCGCACGTGCCGCCCGCCGTGGCCCGCCGCTGCGTCCAGCCGCAGGACCACGGCCTCGCGAAGGCGCTCGACAACGAGATCATCCGGCGCTGCCGGCCGGCGCTCGAGCGGCGTGAGCCCGTCCGCTTCGAGCTGCCGATCACGAACCGCAATCGGACCGTCTGCACCATGCTCTCGGCCGAGATCTCCCGCCGCTGGGGCGCCGAGGGGCTCCCGCCCGACACCATCCACATCAAGTTCACCGGCTCCGCGGGACAGAGCTTCTGCGCCTGGCTCGCCGACGGCGTCTCGGTCGAGGTCGAGGGCGACGCCAACGACTACTTCGCGAAGGGGCTCTCGGGCGGGCGCGTGGTCGTCTACCCGCCGAAGACGGCCACCTTCGCGCCCGAGGACAACATCATCGTCGGCAACGTCTCCCTCTACGGGGCGACCGGCGGCGAGGTCTTCCTGCGCGGCCAGGCGGGCGAGCGCTTCTGCGTGCGCAACTCGGGCGTCACCGCGGTGGTCGAGGGCGTCGGCGACCACGGCTGCGAGTACATGACCAAGGGCGTCGTCCTGGTGCTCGGCCGGACGGGCCGCAACTTCGCGGCCGGGATGTCGGGCGGCGTCGCCTACGTGCTCGACGAGGACGGCAGCTTCGAGAAACGCTGCAACAAGGGCATGGTCGCCCTCGAGCCGCTCGACGAGAAGGACCGGGCGGCGGTGAAGGCCCTCATCCAGCGCCACTTCGACTACACGCACTCGGCGGTCGCGTGGCGGCTCCTCTCCGGCTGGAAGGAGACCGTGCAGCAGCTCGTCAGGGTGATGCCGGTCGAGTACCGCCAGGTGCTCGCCAAGCAGCACCTCGACACCGACGAGGCGCGCCTCGCCTCGATCTGACCATGGGCAAGATCACCGGCTTCCTCGAGTTCGAGCGCGAGAAGGTCCACAAGCAGCCGGTCCCGGAGCGCTTGAAGCACTGGGGGGAGTTCGAGGAGCGGACGCCCGACGAGGTGCTGAAGCGCCAGGGCGCGCGCTGCATGGACTGCGGCATCCCCTTCTGCCACAAGGGCTGCCCGCTCGGGAACATCATCCCCGACTGGAACGACCTCGTGTACCGCGGCCGCTGGCGCGAGGCCATCGACCGCCTCCACTCGACCAACAATTTCCCCGAGTTCACCGGCCGCATCTGTCCCGCGCCCTGCGAGGAGGCGTGCGTCCTCAACATCAACAACGACCCGGTCACGATCAAGAACATCGAGAAGAACATCATCGACCACGCCTGGGACGAGGGCTGGGTGGCGCCGCTGGTCCCACCCCGGCGCACGGGCAAGAAGGTCGCCGTCGTGGGCTCCGGTCCGGCGGGCATGGCGTGCGCGCAGCAGCTCGCGCGCGCCGGGCACCTGGTCACGCTCTTCGAGCGCGACGACCGGATCGGCGGGCTTCTCCGCTACGGCATCCCCGACTTCAAGATGGAGAAGTGGCACATCGATCGCCGCATGGAGCAGATGGCGGCCGAGGGCGTGACCTTCCGGACGGGCGTGCGCGTGGGCGTCGACGTTCATGCCGACGAGCTCCGGCGCGCGTTCGACGCCATCGTCCTCTCCTGCGGAGCGACCAAGCCGCGTGACCTGCCCGTGCCCGGCCGCGACCTCCGGGGCATCCACTTCGCGATGGAGTTCCTGCCCCAGCAGAACAAGGTGGTGGCCGGCGATGAGGTGCCGGGCCAGATCCTGGCGACCGGCAAGCGGGTCGTGATCCTCGGCGGGGGCGACACGGGCTCCGACTGCCTCGGCACCTCGAACCGGCAGGGTGCCGTCTCGGTGCACCAGTTCGAGCTTCTCCCGGAGCCTCCGAAGGACCGCCCGCCGCTCTCCTGGCCCAACTGGCCGATGATCCTCCGCACCTCGTCCTCGCACGAGGAGGGCGTGATCCGCGACTGGAGCATCAACACGAAGTGCTTCTCGGGCGACGCGCACGGGAACGTGAAGAAGCTCCACGGCGTCCGCCTGGAGTGGGCGCACGACAATGGCCGGCCCGTCATGAAGGAGATGCCGGGGAGCGAGTTCGAGCTCGACTGCGACCTCGTGCTCCTCGCGCTCGGCTTCCTCGGCCCGGAGACGGATACGGTCGTCTCCCAGCTCGGCTGCGAGCTGACCGAGCGCGGCAACGTGAAGGCCGGGCCCGACTACCAGACGACGGTGCCGGGCGTGTTCGCGTGCGGGGATGCGCGGCGCGGGCAGTCGCTGGTCGTGTGGGCGATCTGGGAGGGGCGGGAGGCGGCGCGCGGGGTGGACGCGTACCTGATGGGCGAGACGTTCCTGCCGGCGAGCCCCGAGCTCTGAGCCGATGGCCGGCGGGTCACAGCGCCGGTACAGCCTGGACGACTACTTCGCCGTAGAGGCCGGCTCGCCGATCCGTCACGTGTACGCGAACGGCGCTCTATTCCGCTCGAAGGCACGAGCCAGGGCTCGCGCTGGCTGTCGGCGCAAGGCAATGTCGCAGTCGCCGAACGTCGTCTGCCTGCCGGCACCTGGCAGTCAGGTTCAGCTGTGGCTACAGTTATGGCCATTTCATTCGAGGAGGCGTGCATGCGGTTCGCAGCGTCGCCGAGGTGAAGAACAACCTCTCTGCGTATTTGAACC
>JBKPBB010000142.1:0-2094 GCA_046744245.1 Thermodesulfobacteriota bacterium | reverse complement strand
CTTCCTGTGCGCCACGGCCTGTCCGGCCAAGTGCATCAACATCGAGGCCGGCGAGCACCCGGACCCCGAGGTCGAGAAGTACCCGGTGCGTTACGAGATCGACACCCTCCAGTGCATCTACTGCGGGATGTGCGTCGAGGCCTGCCCCTGCGACGCCATCCGCATGGACACCTTCGTCCATCCACGACTGTGGGGCTACCGGCGCGAGGACTTCATCGAGCCCAAGGCCGTCTTGATGGAGCGCTCCCGCGTCCTGCAAGAGCGCGGACGGGACGCGCTCATGGACGACCTGCAGCGCGCCTACCAGGAAGGGCGCGACGTCGGGCCGGCGGTGGAGCCGAAGCCGGCGTGATCTTGATTGCACTCTGGCGCCGGGGGCTGCTCGGGCGGGCGGACCGGGAGAAGCTGCGCCACTTCCTCGGCCTCGCGCGCGACCCGCTCACCCTCTCGCGTCGCTATCCGATGTGGCGCATACTGGGCCCGCTGCGCCTCCTCGTCTCTCCGCGCTACGCGGCGGCGGTGGCGCGCTGGCTCGAGTACCGCATGAATCTCTTCGACGGTGTCGAGGGCTGAAGCGATGGCGAAGACCTACAAGCAGATCATGGACGAGGCACGGCAGATCGTGCCGGAGGTGTCTCCCGAGCAGGTGAAGGCCCGGCTCGACAAGGGGGAGCACCCCGTCGTGCTCGACGTGCGCGAGAAGGAGGAGATCCGCCAGGGCTACGTGCCCGGCGCGCTCGCGCTCCCGCGGGGCTTCCTCGAGATGCGGGTGGAGGAGGCGCTGCCGGACAAGAACACGCCCATCGTCGCCTACTGCGGGAGCGGGACGCGCTCGCTGCTCGCCGGCCGCATCTTGAAGGAGCTCGGCTACACGAACGTGGTCTCCATGCGCGGGGGCTTCACGGCGTGGAAGAACCAGGGCCTGCCCGTGAAGGAGGACCGCCAGTTCACGCCCGAGCAGCAGATCCGGTACAGCCGGCATTTCATGCTGCCCGAGGTGGGCGAGGCGGGTCAGGCGAAGCTCCTCGACGCCAAGGTGCTCTGCATCGGCGCGGGCGGCCTCGGCTCGCCGGCGGCGTTCTACCTCGCCGCGGCGGGCGTCGGCACGCTCGGCATCGTCGACATGGACGTGGTCGACCTCTCGAACCTCCAGCGCCAGATCCTGCACACCAACGACCGCATCGGCATGCCGAAGACCGAGTCGGCGCGGCTCACGCTCCAGGCCCTCAACCCCGACGTCAAGGTGCTCGAGTTCCGCGAGCGGCTCTCCTCCGAGAACGCCTTCCGCATCTTCGAGCAGTTCGACATCGTGGTGAACGGCTGCGACAACTTCCCCACCCGCTACCTCGCCAACGACGCGTGCGTCATGCTGAAGAAGCCGCTCGTCGACGGCGCCATCTGGCAGTTCGAGGGGCAGGCGACCGTCTTCCACCCGCCCGCGGGGCCGTGCTACCGCTGCCTCTTCCCCGAGCCGCCGCCGCCCGGCGCGGTGCCGTCGTGCGCCGAGGCGGGCGTGCTCGGCGTGCTGCCGGGGCTCGTCGGCTGCGTGCAGGCGCTCGAGGCGATCAAGCTGATCCTCGGGCAGGGCACGCCCCTCATCGGGCGCATGATGCACTTCGACACGCTCTCGGGCGAGGTGCGCACGCTGCGGCTCCGCCGCGATCCCAAGTGCGCCGTGTGCGGCGAGCGGCCGACGGTGACCAAGCTGATCGACTACGAGATGTTCTGCGGGCTCGGGGGCGAGAGCGGCAACGGCGCCGGGCCGGACGGTGGCCACCAGCCGGAGCCACCGCGCCCCTCGGCCGCGTGACGATTCACCTTGGCCGGCGCGCGGCGCTCTGCTCGTTGAGCTAGCAGCCAAGACGTGCGGGGTGCGCGCGAGCCACGTCAGGCGGCGCGCAGCGGTCGCACCGGCTGAGCGTTGCAGCCTGGACCCGTGCATGGCTGCCGCATTCTGGCAGCGCTGCCGCTCCCACCCTCCATGGATGGCGGGCTTTCCTGGCATCGGGTTTGCTCTATGACGAGCGGGGCTCCGGCGCCTCACACCATCCGTCGTCTCCTGAACGCAGCGAGCAGTCGAATCCATTCAGCCGT
>JBKPBB010000147.1:0-3237 GCA_046744245.1 Thermodesulfobacteriota bacterium | reverse complement strand
GCTTTGGCTTTGTTCGGCCCTGTCCGTTTGCCCCAGGGATCTCGGGACAGTAGGCGATGAACCACTTCCCGTCCCGCTCGATGATCGCGGTGAACTCGTTCTTGAGGTGCCGCCTCGGACCTCGACGCTTCATGATGATGGCGTACTCCTTACCGCCGCTTCTGGCTAACTACACTTCGACAGACCCGCATAGTACCACCCGGCCGCCCACATAACACCAGGACGCCACCGCCACCTCAAGGGTAACCTACCGACTTTCTTTTGGTGATCGCCCGTGGCGGCGGCAGCGAAGTCGTGGTTACGCTGCGGGCGTGGTCCAGATAACCACGGGGCTCGCTCGACTGGGTGACCGCTCCGAAGACGACATCGGCGGGCTGCGGACACCGGCCGGGCCGCGGTTGAGCACGTGCGTGTAGATCATGGTCGTGCGCACGTCGGTGTGGCCGAGCAGCGTCTGCACCGTGCGGATGTCGTAGCCGTCCTCCAGGAGATGGGTCGCGAAGGAGTGCCGGAACGTGTGGCAGGTCACGCGCTTGGGGATCGCGGCGCGTTGGGCCGCCCCGCGCACGGCACGTTGGAGGACGGACTCATGGAGGTGGTGGCGGCGCTGCTGTCCGGTCTCACGATGAAGGTAACCGCGAGTCGCCGGAAAGACCCACTGCCACACCCATTCCCTGCCTGCATGGGGATACTTTCCCGCCAGCGCCGTGGGCAGCTCGACCCAACCGGCGCCGGCGCGGAGATCGGCCTCGTGCAGATGGCGCACGCGCAGCAGGTGCCGCGCGAGCGGGGCCTGCGCGGTTGCGGGGAGAACGGTGAGTCGATCCCGATCTCCCTTCCCACCGCGAACGGTGATCTGACTGCGCCCGAAGTCGACGTCCTTCACCCGGAGCCGGGCGCATTCGAGCAGGCGGAGACCGGCACCGTAGAGCAGCGTCGCCATGAGCCGGTGAACGCCCTGGAGCTCGCGGATCACGACGCCAACTTCGTCGCGGGAGAGCACGACGGGGAGCCGGGTGGGTCGCCTCGCGCGCACCAGCTCGTCGAGCCACGGCACGTCGCGGTCGAGCACGTCGCGGTACAGGAAGAGAAGGGCCGCGAGCGCCTGATTCTGCGTCGAGGCGCTCACGTTCCGCTCCGTGGCCAGAGCCGAGAGGAACCGGGTGATCTCGGCCGGTCCCATCTCGATCGGGTGGCGCTTGGCGTGGAACAGGATGAAGCGGCGAATCCATCCGACGTAGGCCTTCTCAGTGCGGCAGCTCAGATGGCGCAGCCTCACGGCTCCGCGAACCAGATCGAGGAGGCGTGGTGGGGGAGCGCTGGGCACGATCAAGGCCGTAGGGCAACCGCAGCGTTGTCGCCAGCGGGGGGCGGTACCTGTTTTCATGGTCCCCCGCCCTCGGGCGCGCGGGAAGTCGGTTGACCGGTCCGCGCCCGCGGGCCTACGATGTGGCCGAAACCCAAACAACGCAGAGGAGGATTCGCCATGGGTGCAGCGGTTCAGCTCCAGTCGGCGGTGGAGCGCTTCGTCAGCGCGCCGGTCCGCAAGATGCTGATCGACGGCAAGTGGGTCGAGGCGGCATCGGGGAAGACGTTCGAGACCATCAACCCCGCCACGGGCCAGGTGCTCGCGCGGGTCGCGGAGGGCGACAAGGAGGACATCGACCGCGCCGCGCGCGCCGCGCGCCGCACGTTCGACGACGGCAGGTGGGCGCGGCTCAATCCGGGCGAGCGCCAGCGCCTGCTCCTCAAGATCGCCGACTTGATCGACGCGAACGGCGACGAGCTCGCGCAGCTCGAGACGCTCGACAACGGCAAGCCCTTCACCGAGAGCCGCCACGTCGACATCCCGGCCGCCGCCGAGACCTTCCGCTACTACGCCGGCTGGGTGACCAAGATCTACGGCGAGACGAACCCCTCCGACGCGGCTTTCTTCAACTTCACGCTGCGCGAGCCGGTGGGCGTGTGCGGGCAGATCATCCCGTGGAACTTCCCGCTCCTCATGTGCGCGTGGAAGCTCGCGCCGGCGCTCGCCTGCGGCAACACCTGCGTGCTCAAGCCCGCCGAGCAGACCCCGCTCACGGCGCTCCGCCTGGGCGAGCTGCTGCTCGAGGCCGGCGTGCCGGCGGGCGTGGTCAACATCGTGCCCGGCTTCGGGCCGACGGCGGGCGGCGCGCTGGTCCGCCATCCGATGGTCGACAAGATCGCCTTCACGGGCTCGACCAAGGTGGGGAAGGAGATCCACCGCGAGACCGCATCGACGCTCAAGCGCGTGTCGCTCGAGCTGGGCGGCAAGTCGCCCAACATCGTCTTCAGCGACGCCGACATGGACGCCGCCGTGCAGGGCGCGCTGCTCGGCGTCTTCTTCTGCGCCGGGCAGGTGTGCTGCGCCGGCACGCGGCTCTTCGTCGAGCAGAAGACGCACGACGCGTTCGCCGACAAGCTCGCCAAGACGGCCGCGGGCATGAAGCAGGGCCCCGGCCTCGATCCCGAGACGCGCATCGGCCCGCTGGTCAGCCAGGAGCAGCTCGAGCGCGTCACCGGCTACCTCGAGGTCGGGAAGAAGGAGGGGGCGAAGGCGCTCATCGGCGGCGAGCGCAACACGGCCAAGGGACTCGAGAAGGGCTACTACGTGAAGCCCACCGTCTTCACCGGCGTCCGGAACGACATGAAGATCGCGCGCGAGGAGATCTTCGGCCCGGTGGTCTCCGTCATCCCGTTCAAGGACGAGAACGACGCCGTGCTGCAGGGCAACGACACCGCCTACGGCCTCGCCGCCGGGGTGTGGACGCGCGACGTGAGCAAGGCGCACCGGGTGGCGCGCGCCATCCGCGCGGGCACGGTGTGGGTCAACTGCTACAACGTGTTCGATCCGAGCTCGCCCTTCGGCGGCTACAAGGAGAGCGGCTACGGGCGCGAGCTCGGCCGCTACGCGGTCGACCTCTACACGCAGGTGAAGAGCGTGTGGCTGCAGATATGAATGGGGGTCGAGCGCGTCCGCGACGTCGATGATCCGCGCCTCGCGGACTATCGTGACCTGAGGGACGGGGAGCGCCGCCGGCGCGACCGGACCTTCATCGCCGAGAGCCGGCAGGTGGTGCGCCGGCTCCTCGGCGGGTCGCGCTTCCGCGCGCGCTCGGTGCTGGCCGCCGAGGCGGCGGCGGAGGACCTGCGCGACGTGCTCACCGACGGGCTCCCCGTCTACGTGGCGCCCGAGGCGACGCTCCAGCGCGTGGT